>DATBEA010000212.1:0-18987 GCA_036276215.1 Usitatibacter sp. | reverse complement strand
TTCAGCACGTCCGTCTCCTTGAGCGACTTGTCGGAGAGCTTGTACACGTTGTATGGGATGTACATTTCCTTCTTGCCCACGAGCTTCCACGTATAACGGTCGGTGGTGCCGTTCCACGCGTCGTACTGGTCGGTGAAGCGCAGGCCCTCGGTGCCGTCCGCGCTGTAGTCGCAGCACAGGTCCGGGACGCGGCGCACGCGGCGCTGGCCGGCGTTGTAGAGCCAGCCGCTGCGCGCCTCCTTGCCCTGGTCGATCGTGTCCCACACGAGGAGGATCGTTCCCTCGAGCGTGGCCGGCTGGCGGTAGTAGCCCATCCAGACGAAGTTCATGTTGTCGCGCTTCACGTCCAGGTATCCGGCGTTCTCGAACACGAAACGGTCGGTCGTGGCGACGCGGAAGTTGGAGCCGCCGGGCTGCACCACGTACCAGGAGCTGTCGCGCTCGACGCTGCCGCCGCGCCAGCGGAAATTGTGGTTCCACAACGGCTCCTCGCCCGCCTTGGGGAACGGGAACGGGATCGAGCTCGTGCCGGAATGCGCCACGCCGTTGCCGCCGGAGGTGAGCTCCGCGGCGCCTGCGTTCTTCTTGATGTCGTCGTAGGCCGTGGCGGGCAGCGCGGCGCTGCGGCGCGTCGCGTACACCTCGAGCTTGTACGTGGGGTGCTTCGCGAGCATCGCGAGCTGGCCCGGCGAGAGCTTGTCGGCGTACTGCGAGGCGTTCTGGCCGGTGATGGTGAAGAGGACCTTGTCCTGCGCGTACGGGTCGGCATAACCCTTCTTCGGGTCGAAGCCGGCCGGTGCGTGGGTGAGGCCGCCGTCCCACGCGGGGATCGTGCCGTCCTTGTTGGCCGCCTTCTCGGCGCCCATCGGCGTGAGGTCCTTGCCGATGCGTTCGACTTCCTGGGGCGTGGCCTTGCCGTAGGCGGCGCCTGCGACGAACGCGAGCGACACTGCGAGCGCGATCGTGGTTCGGGTGATCATGAGGTTTCTCCTTGGGGTATGGCTGCGCGAGCCCTTAGAACGACGCGCTCACGCTGATCGAGTAGTAGTCGCGGTCGCGCAGCGGATCCCACTTCGCGCTGTTGCTGTAGGTGACGTAGCTCAAGTCGAGGCTGTAGGCCTTGTGGTATTCGAACCCCAGGCCCAGGCCCAGCGTTCCGCGGCCCTCGTTGAACTGTCCGTCGGCCGACACGCCCTTCACGTCCTGGGCCCAGAAGACCGACGGCTTCACGGTGAAGCCGAGGTTGAACGCGTTCGCGTAGGCGAGCTGCCCGCGCAGGCGGTAGCCCCACGAGAAGTCGCTCACGAAGCCCGCGTTCTCGCAGCCGGGCTGGTTGGCGGTGTTGAGGATCGGGCAGCCGCCGGGCACCGCGGCCGCGACCGGGCCAAAGCCCGGGTGCGTCGCGATCCCGAACACGAACGAGCGGCCGTAGCGGACACCGGTCGACGAGTCGGGCACGTTCACGTGCTGCATGCCGAGCTCGCCCACCACGGACAGGCTCTGCGCGCCCAGGACGTTGGAGAAGATCTGGATCGCGTTCACCTGGAATTGCGCCTTGCCGAGCCTGTCGTAGCCCGCGACGACATCCCCGTTGGCCGCCGCCTGGAAGCGCGAGTTCAGCGGGCCGCGGTTCGCGTTCATCGCGGCCGCCACGGGTGCGGTCACGCCCAGCACGCCGAGCGCCGCCGGCGCGGAGCCGTACACGAGGCCTCCGAGCAGGTCGCCCGCGGCGAGCTGCACCGGGAAGTTGGGCGAGTAGGAAAGCTCCGCGCCCACGGCGACACCGGCGATGGTGCTCGAGGCGGTCGCGCCCCAGAGCCGGATGTGCTCCGGATATTCCCAGAAGATCGATTCCTGCTTGGCCGCCGCGCCGAGGAGCGCCGTGGTGAGCGGGAAGGGCGAGTTGCCCTTGACGGTCGAGAGGTTCGGCGTGCGCGCGTTGTATTCCATGCCGTAGAGGCCGAACTCGGTGTCCAGCTTCGGCGCCTGGAACTTCATCGACAGGCCGAACTGGCCGCTGCCCCCCGCCTCGCGCGTCGCGGATGCGGGAAGGAAAGCCCCCGCGGCCTGTCCACCCGCGTCTCCCACCGGAATGGTCCGGTGCAGCAGGCCCGTGAGGGTCGTGGCCTGCGCGGCGGAAAGCGACTGCAGGAATCCCGCGCGGCACGCGTTCTGCGCGTTGGGTCCCACCGATGCGTCCACCGCGAGGAAGTAGGTGCCGCAACCGTCGGCCACGGAGTTCTGCCATTCGAGCTGGTAGAAGCCCTCCAGGGACATGCCGTGGCCCAGGCCCATGTTGGCCGAGACCATGTTCACCGGCAGGAGCACTTCCCTCACCTCGGTTCCGGGGCGGCGAAGCGCCGGGACGTCGATGGGGTTGATCTGGTTCAGGCCCTGGATGAAGACGCTCTCGCCCCAATTGAGCACGTGGCGGCCCAGGCGCACGCGCGTGTCGTATTCGCCCAGCACGTTGAAGCTGTCGTATACATAGGCATCGAGGAGGGCCACGCCCTTGAACTTGGCGAGCTGCTCGAAGTTGGAATCGCTCAGGCGATCGCCGGGCGTGTATTGGTTGTTGTAGCTGCCGTGCGGCACGCCCTTGCGCTCGAGCGTGTAGTCGTACCAGCCCTTCGCGCGGACCAGCGCCCCGAAATCGCCCTTCTTGTACTCGAGGTCGGTCACGATCTTGATGGGCGACGAGAAGGCCTTGCCCTTGTCGAAGTTGAGGTCGCCGTCGTCCGTGTTGCCGCCGGTGGCGCCGCCGATGCCCTGGAGCACGGCGTTGTTGGGATGCAGCAGCCGCGGGTCCTGCGACTCGGCGCGCACGCTCGTGCCCGCGGAGATCGTCGTGTTCCAGATGACCTGCGCACCGTCGTCCAGGTCGTAGCTCACGGCGTGCGCGGCGGTCGCGATTCCCAGCGAGCCCACGGCCACGGCGATCTTCCTCAGTTCCATCGTCTCCCCCTCCTGCGATTCGTCTTCGGGCACCCGATTCAAGGCGGGCGCTGGCGCCGGTTGGAGCCATGGGACGCCATTCTTCGCAAGCGGGGGGGCGGCCACAATCGACAGAACGGATGAATCGCGGCTCGTCGAAACGGGCGATTGATGGTGCGGCGCAGCATCGCGAACAATCCCGCGATCCGACCGACCTTGAAGGAAAGCCGATGCTCGGCCACATGATGAAGCTGCCCCTTTCGATCGCCTCGCTCATTCGGCATGCCGACCGCTGGCATGGCGACACGCAGATCGTCTCCAGGCGGGTCGAAGGCGACATCCATCGCTACGACTGGCACGGGGCGCACCTGAGGTCGCGTCGCCTCGCGGGGGCGCTGCGCGAGCTTCACGTGGCGGCCGGCGATCGCGTGGCCACCCTCGCGTGGAACACGCACCGCCACCTCGAGATCTACTTCGCCGTATCAGGCTCCGGCGCCGTGTGCCACACCGTGAACCCACGGCTGCATCCCGACCAGCTCGCGTGGATCGTGAACGACGCCGAGGACGGATACGTATTCTTCGACCTCACGTTCCTGAAGATCGTCGAATCGCTCGCCCCGCGCTGCCCGTCGGTGAAGGGATGGGTCGCGATGACCGATCGCGCCCACATGCCGCAGAGCGCGCTCGACCTGATCTGCTACGAGGAGCTCCTCCACTCGCACGACGGCGACTTCGAATGGCCCTCGGTCTCGGAGGACAGCGCCTCGAGCCTTTGCTACACGTCCGGCACGACCGGCAACCCGAAGGGGGCGCTGTACACGCACCGCTCGAGCGTCCTGCACAGCTTCGCGGTGTGCATGCCCGATGCGTTCGGCTTCTCCGCCTGCGACGTCGTGCTGCCCGTGGTCCCGATGTTCCATGTGAACGCGTGGGGCATCCCCTACGCGGCGCCCATGGCCGGCTGCAAGCTCGTGCTTCCCGGGCCCCACCTCGACGGCGCCAGCCTGCACCAGCTCTTCGAGGACGAGAAGGTCACCATCACCGCGGGCGTGCCGACCGTGTGGCTCGCGTTGCTGGAGCACATGGCCCAGGCCAAGGCGTCGCTCTCGTCGCTGCGCCGCGTCGTGATCGGCGGCGCGGCGGCACCGCCCTCGATGATCCGGGCGTTCGGCGAGCGCCATGGCGTCGAGGTGCTGCACGCCTGGGGAATGACGGAGCTGAGCCCCCTGGGAACGGTGAACCAGCCCAAGGCGAAGCATGCCGCGCTGGACGAGGCGACGCGCGATGCGCTTCGCGAGAAGCAAGGGCGCCCGCCGTACGGCGTCGACCTTCGGATCGTGGGAGATCGCGGCGCGCCCCTGCCCCACGACGGCGCCACCTTCGGCGACCTCCAGGCGCGCGGCTACTGGGTGGTGGACCGCTACTTCCGCGGCGGCAACGCGCTCGACGATGGCTGGTTTCCCACCGGCGACGTCTCCACCATCGACCCCGACGGATACATGAAGATCACCGACCGCTCCAAGGACGTGATCAAGTCGGGCGGCGAGTGGATCAGCTCGATCGACATCGAGGGCCTCGCCATGGCGCATCCGGCTGTGGCCCAGGCCGCGGTGATCGGCGTGAAGCATCCGAAGTGGGACGAGCGGCCGCTGCTGGTCGTGGTGTTGAAGAGCGATGCGCAGGTGACCGCGGCCGAGCTGCTCGCGACCTTCGAGGGCCGGATCGCCAAGTGGTGGGTGCCCGACGACGTGCTCTTCGTCGAGGCCTTGCCCCTCACGGCCACGGGAAAGCTCTCCAAGCTCGAGCTGCGGAAGCAGCTCGCGCACTACCGCCTGCCCGCCCCCTAGGCGGGCGGCGCCGCGGCCTCGGCGGGCCCCAGGCGGGCGATGTCGCTCGCGTAGTGGCGCGCCCCGAGGGCGAACGACGCGGCCGCGGCCACGCATACCAAGGGGACGATCCCGAAAGCCGCCGCGAGGCCCCAGCGGTCGGCGAGCATGCCGGTGACCACGGGCCCCGGCGCCATCCCCAGGAGGTTATTCGCGAGCGAGAGCGTGGCGAACGCGGTCGAATGGATCGAGATGTGCGTCACGTTCGCGACCATCGCCGTGGACGGCCCCGTGGTTCCGGCCGCGAGGAACGTGCCCAGGCCGATCAGCACGAGCTGCGCCGTTCCCGGTCCCAGGTGGAAGCCCGCGCCCAGGAGGGCGAACGTGCAGAGCGACAACCCGATCGCGATGCGGAACTTGCGCACCGGCGCCCGGCGGCTCACGCGGTCCGTGACCCAGCCGCACACGATCATGCCCACGCCCGAGAGCAGCACGAACGCCGCGGCCAACGCGCTTGCGCGCGCCGTGGCGAGCCCGTACTCGCGGTTGAGGAAGCTGGGCATCCACGCGATCAGCGAGCCCACCATGAAGAGCTGCAGCCCGTTGCCCAGGTAGGCGAAGATCACGGAGCGCGCCGAGAAAAGCCCCGGCAGCAGGGCCCTGAACTGGAGGAGGTGCTTCGAGCTCGCCATGCGTGCGGCATGCCGGCGCTGCGGATCCAGGCGCTTCTCGGTCACGGCGAGCGCGAACGCCACGAGCAGCGCGAGGCCGAAGCACGCCATCGCGATGAACGACCAGCGCCATCCCATGCGGGCGGCTACGGCGCCGCCGATTCCCATTCCGAGCACCGAGCCGAACACGCCGCCCGCCAGGAACGACCCCGAGAGCGTCGAGCGCAGGTGCGGGGGGAAGACGCTCAGGATCACGGCGATCCCGACGCTTCCGTAGGCGGCCTCGCCCACGCCGATCAGGAAGCGCGCCGCGAACATCTCCTCGTAGTTGCGGGCGAAGCCGCAAGCGAGCGTGGCGAGGCTCCAGAGCAGCGCCATGGCCTTCAGGCTCGCGACGCGCCCCCAGCGGTCCGCGACGAGCGAGAGCGGGAACGTGAGCAGGCCCACCATCAACGAGACCACGCTCGAGAGCGATCCCAGCTGCGTGTCGGAAAGCGACCACTGCGACTTGAGCAGCGGGAACACGGAGTTCAGGACCTGCCGCGACATGTAGTCGGACAGGAGGAGCCCGAAGATCAGCGCGAAGACGATCCAGGCGAACGTGCGGGAGGCACCCGCGGTACCGGCGAGCTCCTCGTTTGCGGGCGGCGCGAAAGCCATCTGCGCCCTAGGCCCTGCATGCCGGCGCGACTTCCACGCCGTAGGTCGAGAGCAGCGGCGTGGATGCGCTCCATTCGCCATATCCCGATGCGGGATTCAGGTGCCCGACGGGCCCCCCGCGCACGAGGCGCGAGCCCCAGCTCATCGCGAGCTCCGAGACGCGCTCGAGCGTCGCCAGGGGATCGTTGGTGCTCGCCACCAGCGTCGACTCGAACGGCAGCGGATCGAGCGGGATGGGCATCCAGCCATTGTCCTCCAGCGTGCGCTTCGAGGGATATCCCGCGGGGAGCTCGCGGTCAAGGTCGGGAGGCGTGGCGAGCAGCGCACCGCGAACCGGGCGGCGATAGGTGCGCGCCCAGTGCGCGACCATGAGAACGCCCGCGCTGTGCGCCACGAGGACGACGGGCCCCTTGGCCGATGCGATGGTCCCCTCGATCGCCTCGACCCACGCCGTGCACGAGAGCGTTCCCTTGCCCAGGCGCGGCACGCACGTGGCCCCCGGGATGCGGTCCTGGAGCAGCGTCTGCCAGTGATCCCCGACGTGCTCGCGCAGTCCCGGGACGAAGACGACGGACGGTTGCCGCGTCTTCCCTTCAGGCGGCACGCGGGAGGGCCTCGCGAGGCGCCGGCGCGCGGTTCGGAGCGAAGCCGTTGGCCTCCAGCGTCTCGCCGATGTCCTTGTAGAACTCGCCGATGCGGCAGATGCGCTTGGCGTCCTTGCCGCTCGCGACCTCGCGGCCCACTTCACGCGAGACGCGCACCAGCTGCTCGATCTGGCGCACGGTGGTCATCTTGGCCTTGCGGTCCTGGGTCCAGAGGTTGTCCTCAATGCCGCAGCGCACGTGCAGGCCCATCGCGATGCCCATCATGTTGATCGGCAGGACGTTGCGCATGCTGCTTTCCACCGTCAGCATCGAGCCGTCGGGGATCGCGCGCAGGAAGTTCGACAGGCTGTAGATCGTCGGCTGGTCCATGCCGCCGCCGATCGCCACCCAGTTCATCACCAGCGGCCCCTTGTAGACGCCGCGCCGGATGAGGCGCTCGATCGTCTCGTAGCTGTTGATGTTGTAGCACTGGAACTCGCTCTGGATGCCGGCGGCCGACAGGCGCTTGATGTGCTCCTCGTACCAGCTGGGATTCGACGGCACGATCATGTCGCGATAGGCGCTGTGCGTGGCCGGCTCGGCGAGCGAGGTCCCGGCGTAGTCGGCCGGCACCATGTGCTCGAAGATGTTCATCTGCGAGGTGTTGACCGTGACCGTCACCTGGTCGGGCCTGGGCGTGAGCTCGGCGAGCGCGTGGCGCGCGTCGTCCGAGAGCCACTTGGCCGAAGCCCCGTCGTTCTCCGGCGCGAACGAGATGGAGCCGCCCACCTGGAGGATCATGTCGGGCACCGCCGCGCGCAGGCCCGCGAGCAGCTCGTTGAACTTGGAAAGGCGCTTGGAGCCCTTTCCGTCGGACTCGCGCACGTGGATGTGGAGCACGGTGGCCCCGGCGTTGTAGCAGTCGACGCCTTTCTGGACATGCTCCTCGATCGACACCGGGATGTCCTCCGGGAAATCGGAGGGCATCCACTCGGGACCGTAAGGCGCCGCGGTGATGACGAGCTTTTCCTGGTTCTCGGGAAAGAGCGAGCCGTCGAGGAAGTTCATGGGGTTTTCTCCGGAGGGTTCGTTGTCAGAACGGGGTGTCGCCCTTGATGCCCGCGCGGTCCATCTTGCGGTGGGACGGCGGGTAATCCATCACGGCGTAGTGCTGCGTCGAGCGGTTGTCCCAGAACGCGACCGTGTCCTTCTTCCAGCGCAGGCGCACCTGGTACTCGGGGACGTAGGCCTGGCTCACGAGGTATTGCAGGAGCTGGCTCGCGCCCGGGACCGCGTCCTGGCCGTAGCGCACGCGCTCGGCGGTGTGGAAGTTGGTGAAGTGCGTGGCGAACGCGTTCACGAAGAGCACCTTCTCGCCCGTCTCCGGGTGGGTGCGCACCACCGGGTGCTCCGCGTCCGGGTACTGGGCGTGCAGGGCGAGGCGCTTGTCGATGGGCATCGCCGCGCCGAAGCTCGCCTCGATGCTGTGGCGCGCGCGCAGGCCCGCGGCCTGCCACTTCGCGCCTTCCGGAAGCTTCTCGTAGGCGAGCACCATGTTGGCCCACATCGTGTCGCCGCCCACCGGGGGGCACTCCACGCACCGCAGGACGCATCCCAGCGGCGGCTTCTCCCGCCATGTGGCGTCCGTGTGCCAGGCGTTCTCGTAGCGGTCGTTCGGCTTGTCGGGCGACTTGTAGATGCGCACCAGCCCCGGATGCCCGGGATCGCTCCCGGCCACCGGGTGGTCCTCGAGGTCGCCGAAGCGCCGCGCGAAGGCGACATGCTCGGCACGGGTGATGTCCTGGTCGCGGAAGAAGAGCACGCGGTGCGCGAGCCAGAGGGCGCGGATCTCGGCGAGCAGCACGTCGTCCACCGCGGCGTCGGCGAGGCTCACGTTCCAGACCTCGGCGCCGATCGCGCAGGTGAGCGGCTCGACGCGAATCGAATCGCGAAGCGCCCCGGGACGCACGACGGCGGGCGCCTGGGCCGCCGCTGGGGTTTGGGTCATGGCGTTGCCTCCTCCTTCGTCAGACGACGAATATCGACGAGCCGGTGGTCGTGCGCGATTCGAGCTGGCGGTGTGCGAAGGCCGCGTCCTCCAGCGCGAAGTGCTGGTTGATCTCGATGCGGATTCGCCCCGAGCAGACGTGGCCGAAGAGCTCGCCGGCGAGCTCGCTCCTCTCGGCGGGATCGGCGATGTAGTCGGCCAGGCCCGGGCGCGTCACGAAGAGCGAGCCCTTGATCACGAGCTGCATCGCGTCGATGGGCGGGAACGGCCCCGAGGCCGTGCCCACCATGACCAGCAGGCCGCGGCGCTTCAGGCTGTCGAGGGAGCCGGCGAAGGTGTCCTTGCCGACGCTGTCGATCACCACGGCAACGCCCTGCCCGCTCGTGATCTCGCGCACGATGCGCGCGAAATCGTCGCGGCGATAGTTGATGGTGTGGTCGCAGCCGTGGGCGCGCGCGATCTGCGCCTTCTCGTCGCTCGACACGGTGCCGATCACGGTGAGGCCCAGGAGCTTCGCCCACTGGCACACGATCAGGCCCACGCCGCCGGCGGCCGCGTGCAGCAGCACGGTGTCGCCCTTCTTCCAGGGGTAGATCCGCCGCATGAGGTACGCCGAGGTGAGGCCGCGCATCATCATCGCCGCGGCCGTCTCGAACGAGATGTCCTCGGGCAGCTTCACCAGCGAGCCTGCCGGCATCACCCGATCGGTGCTGTATGCGCCCAAGGGGCTGCCGGTGTACGCGACGCGGTCGCCCACGCCGACGTTCGTCACGCCCGGGCCCACGGCCTCGACGACGCCCGCGGCCTCCACGCCGATGCCCGAAGGCAGCGCGGCCGGATACAGGCCGGTGCGGAAATAAGTGTCGGCGAAGTTCAGGCCGACCGCGACGTGGCGGATGCGCGCTTCGCCCGCGCCCGGCTCTCCGACGCTCACCTTCTCCCAGCGCAGGACCTCGGGTCCGCCTGTCGTGTGGAACTTGATCGCGTTGCCCATCGAAAGTCTCCTGTCGCGGGAGCGCCTTGCGCGCGCACCCGATGCCCGGCGCAATTGTCCCCGGCAGGACATCCCCGCGCTTTTCATTTCGCCTGCGGCACTTGTCATTTCGCGACAAGGGCGATAATGGCGGGGTCATGACAGCGCTCGTTCGTTCCGCGGCCCTCGGCAACTACGCCGAAGTGGCCCGCGGCCTGGGCCTCGAGCCCACGAAGATGATCCGCAACGCGGGTCTGGATCCCGCGTTCCTCTCGAATCCGGACCTGCGGATTCCTACGGCCGCGGTGATCGCGCTCCTCGAGGAATCCGCGCGCAAGTCCGGGTGCGACACCCTGGGCCTGCGGATGGCGGAGTCGTGGCGCATGTCCGACTTCGGCGCCATCAGCCTGCTGCTCACCTACCAGCCGACGCTTCGCGACGCGCTCGCGGCCACGACGCGCTACCGGCACCTGCTCAACGACTCCCTGTCCCTAGAGGTGGAGGACGCGGGCGACCTGGTGGTCGTGCGCGAGGAGCTGGTCGGCAAGGGCGCCGCACGATCGCGCCAGGCCATCGAGCTCGCGATCGGCGTGATCTTCCGCATGTTCCGTGCGCTGCTGGGGCCCCATTGGAAGCCGCGGCGCGTGCAGTTCGCGCATTCGGCACCGAGGGACATGGGCGTGCACCGCAGGGTCTTCGGGCCGAACGTCGAGTTCGGCAGCGGGTTCAACGGGATCGTGTGCGACGCGGTCGACCTGGACCGCCCCAACCCCGCGGGGGACCCCGCGATGGCGAGCTACGCGCGGCGCTTCGTCGAGTCGCTGCCCGGCGCGGGGCCCACGTCGATGGCGCAGGAAGTGCGCCGCTCGATCTACGTGTTCCTGCCCCAGGCCCGGGCCTCCATCGAGCACGTCGCCCACGCCCTGGGGGTGAGCCCGCGCATGCTGCAGCGCAGCCTCGAGGAAACGGGCGAGAGCTTTTCCGATCTGCTCACCGAGGCGCGGCGCGAGCTCGCCATGCGCTACCTCGCCAACCCCGACTACTCGATGACCCAGGTGGCGCACCTGCTGGGATATTCCTTCCCCAGCTCCTTCACGCGCTGGTTCGTCGCGCAGTTCGGGCGCTCGCCGGCAGGCTGGCGCGACTCGCGCGAGGGCGCGACCTCGCGCGGCTAGGCGATCAGGCCGCCACGCCGGGCGATGGCGATGGCCTGGGTGCGCGTGTGGGCCCCCAGCTTCTCGTAGATGCGGCGCAGGTGCGTGGCGACCGTCGCCTCCGAGCGCGAGAGGCCGCGGGCGATCTCCTTGTTCGACATCCCGTGGGCCAGCAGGGCAAGGATCTCGATCTCGCGCGGGCTCAGGATCTCGCGGGCGCCGGGCGCCACGCTCGCGGATTCGGGCGACGGCCCGCAGGCCTGGGCCACGCGCCGCGCGAAGGCTCCGCCGGCGCCTTCCAGCTGGGCCGCGGAATTCGCGAGCATGTCGCGCAGCACCCAGGCCTCGTCCGCGAAGACGCGCACCAGGCCCTCGGGGGCGGCCTGCGCGAGGACCAGCAGCAACTGGCGAACCGCGGGGCGGCGCTGTCCGCTGATCCATTGCGCCTGCGCGAGCAGCACGCGCAGCTTGAACGCACGGCGCGTGCGCCCGGCCGCTTCCGCCGCGCGGATCTGGCTCTCCAGCGGGGCGATGGCTGCGGTGCCCCCGCGGAAAAGCTCGAGCCGGGCGCGGCCAGTGTCGGGATTCTCGAGGTCGTTGCCATACGCGCCGCGAAAGACGGGCACGCTCCAGAGCGCCGGATCGGCCGCGCCGGCGACGTGCGCCGCGGCCGTCTCGATCCGTCCTTCGAGGAGCGCGACGCGCGATTTCTCGAGAAGCGCGCTCGCCACCAGCCGCGGCAGCCCGCGCCGCTCGCCGATGCGCCGCAGCCTTCCCGCGAGATCGTCGGCGAGCTCGCTCTCGCCTTCGATGCGCGCGATGCGCGATCGCTCCAGGAACGCGCAGACGATGAAGTCGGGGATGCACGTGTCCTCGGCGATGTTGAGGAACTCGTCGAGCAGCACGCGTGCGGCCGCCACCTCGTTGCGCTCGTAGAGCGCGTCGGCGAGGACGATCGCCGCGATCGCGCCCGGAGTGCCGTAGCGGCGGCCCGAGTCCACGAGGCGATCGAACTCCGCGCGCGCGATGTCCTCGGCCTCGCGCATCTCGCCGCGCACGAGGTGCGCCATGGCGGCCTCGCCTTCGGAATAGGCGCGCACGACCTCGTTGTCCCGGTGGTGGGGCGAGGCCTTCGCCGCGGCGAGCGCCGAGCGGGCCATCTGCTCGTTGTTCTCCAGCATCCCCAGGAACGCCACGCAGTTGAGCATGGAGGCGTAGGCGAAGCCGTCGGCGGGGGAGATGACGGCCACGGCCTGGTTGAGCGCATCGCGCAGCCCCTCCAGCCGGTCCGACCAGATGGCCAGGTTGAAACGCAGCATCAGCACGTCGCGCCGGCGCGCCTCGGGCTGGCCCGCGCCCTGGTGGTCCATGGCGTCGATGAGGCGCTTGGCCGCGTCGTAGCGGTGCATCACGACGGTGGCGAGCGCCACGATGAAGTCGAGGCCCGGGTGGGCGGCGATGCACTCGGCGGGGACGGCCTCGGCCCACCGCACCAGCGTCATGACCTGTCCCTCGTGCAGGTACGCCGTCGCGCACTGCGCCACGATCGCCGCGGCGAGGCTGCCGTCGCCCGAGCGCAAAGCATGCTCGACCGCGGGAGCGAAGCGCCCCTGCTGCGCGAGCCAGCGCGCGGCTCGCCGGTTGAGCTCGGGCACCTCGGCGCCGTGCTCGCGCTCGAACTCGCCGCGCAGGAACTCGGCGCACAGCGCGTGGTAGCGGAACCACCGGTGCTCGCTGTCGAGCGGCATGAGGAGCAGGTTCGCCCGCGCGATGCGCTCCAGCATGCCGGCCGCCCCATAGACGCCGGTCACCGCCTCGCAGAGCTCCGCGCTGAAGGTGTCGAGCACGCTCGTCTGCGCAAGGAACGCGCGCAGGTCCGGCGGGAGCCCGCCGAGCACTTCGGCGGCGAGGTAGTCGGAGATCTCGGCGAGCGAGCCCAGGTTGCGAAGGTCGCGCGCGCGCTCCGGGTGCTCGGCGAAGGCGAGCGCGGCGAGCTGCAGCGCGGCGGGCCAGCCCTCGCTGCGCGCGTGCAGGAAGGCCACGTCCTCCTCGGAGATGGCGCACGAGCGCGCCTCCACCAGGAAGCGCCGCGCCTCCTCGCGGCTGAAGCGCAGCTGCTCGGGGCCGATCTCGGCGAGCTGGCCGCTCGCGCGCATCCTCGCGATCCCGAGGTCCGGGATCTCGCGCGTGCCGATCACCACCTGCTGGCCCCGGGCCAGCGTGCGCAGGAGGCGCGTGACGAGGCCCAGGATCTCGCGGTCGGTGATCTTCTCGAAGTCGTCGAGGAAGATCGCGAGCGGCTCCTCGGAGGAGGCGAGCGCGTCGATCACGTCGAAGGCCTCGGCGAGGACGGCGCCGCGGTCGCCCGGCGAGGCGCTGCCGCGAGGCGCGACCTGCGCCACGGCGGGAACGACGCGCGCGAGGGCTTCCCGCAGGTAGGCCGTGAACCTCGCCGGGTCGTTGTCGTCGGCGTCCAGGGTGATCCAGCAGGTGGCGATGGAGCCCGCGCGCAGCTCCCGCTCGTACTGGCACATGGCCGTCGTCTTGCCGAACCCGGCAGGGCCGCTTGCGAGCACCAGGCGCGCGCCCGCGAGGGCCTGGACCCTCAGCACTTCGGGGCGAGCGAGCGTGCCGCCCGTATCGAGGGGCGGGCGCAGCTTGGCCTGGAACAAACGGGGGCTCATGGGGATGGGGTGGCTGACGGGATTCGAACCCGCGACAACCGGAATCACAATCCGGGACTCTACCGCTGAGCTACAGCCACCACCGGGGGATTGGGAATTATAACTGGCGCGCCCGACAGGATTCGAACCTGTTACCCCCGGCTTAGAAGGCCGGTGCTCTATCCGGATGAGCTACGGGCGCAATCCGAATATCCGAGAAGTCGGGTCGGGGTGGAGGGATTCGAACCCCCGACATCTTGCTCCCAAAGCAAGTGCGCTACCAGACTGCGCTACACCCCGTCGCGAAACGAATTTCGCGACGGGAAGTATAACGCCGGGACCTAGCTCTGGGCCGACTCCGCGGGGGCGGGGGGCGGGGACTCCTCGCGCTTGGGCGGATCGAGGAGCGCCTTTCTCGACAGGCGCACGCGGCCCTTGTCGTCGGCCTCGAGCACCTTCACCTTCACGATCTGGCCTTCCTTGAGGTAGTCCGAGACCGCGTTCACGCGCTCGTGGGCGATCTGCGAGATGTGGAGCAGGCCGTCCTTGCCGGGCAGGAGCTGGACGATCGCGCCAAAATCGAGAAGCCGCAGGACCGGGCCCTCGTAGACCTTGCCGACTTCCACTTCCGCCGTGATCGCGCGGATGCGGTTCATCGCGTCCTCGCCGGCTTCCGCGGACAGGCACGCGATGGAGATGGTGCCGTCGTCCTCGATGTCGATCGTGGTGCCGGTCTCGCGGGTGAGCGCCTGGATCACGCTGCCGCCCTTGCCGATCACCTCGCGGATCTTGTCCGGGTTGATCTTCATCTTGATGATGCGCGGGGCGTAGTTGGACATCTCCTGGCGCGGTCCCGGCACGGCCTGCTTCATGATGCCGAGGATGTGCATGCGCCCTTCCTTCGCCTGGTCGAGCGCGACCTTCATGATCTCGCGGGTGATGCCCTGGATCTTGATGTCCATCTGCAGCGCCGTGATGCCGCGATCGGTGCCGGCGACCTTGAAGTCCATGTCGCCGAGGTGATCCTCGTCGCCGAGGATGTCGGTCAGCACCGCGAAGCGGCCGCCGTCCTTGATGAGGCCCATCGCGATGCCGGCCACGTGGCCCTTGAGCGGCACGCCCGCGTCCATCAACGCGAGGCAGCCGCCGCAGACGCTCGCCATCGACGAGGAGCCGTTGGATTCCGTGATCTCGGAGACCACGCGAAGCGTGTAGCCGAATTCTTCCTTGCTCGGCAGCACCGCGAGGAGCGCGCGCTTGGCGAGCCGCCCGTGGCCGATCTCGCGGCGCTTGGGCGAGCCCACGCGGCCGGTCTCGCCGGTCGAGAAGGGCGGGAAGTTGTAATGCATCATGAAGCGCTCGGTGTACTCGCCCTGCAGCGCGTCGATGCGCTGCTCGTCCTGGCCGGTGCCCAGCGTGGTCGTCACGATCGCCTGCGTTTCGCCGCGGGTGAAGAGCACCGACCCGTGGACACGGGGCAGCAGCGTGGGCCGGATCGAGATCGGGCGCACGGTGCGCGTGTTGCGCCCGTCGATGCGCGGCTCGCCGTTCAGGACCTGGCCGCGGACGATCTTCGATTCCATGTCCTTGAGGATGCCGCGAACCACGTTGGAATCCGCGGGCTCGGGAGCGTCCACGACGCATTCCTGGAGCACCTTTGCCTTCACCTGGTCGAGCTTCTCGGAGCGGATCGCCTTGGATTTCACGCGATAGGCCTCGTTCAGGTCGTCCTCGGCGAGCGCGCGGATCTTCTCCACGAGCGCCGCGTCGGCCTCCTTGGCCTCCCAGTCCCAGTCGTCCTTGCCGCCTTCGTCGGCGAGCTCGTTGATCGCGTTGATCGCGGCCTGCATCTGCTCGTGGCCGAACATCACCGCGCCCAGCATCACTTCTTCCGAGAGCTCGTTGGCTTCGGATTCGACCATCAGCACGGCCTGCTCGGTGCCCGCGACCACCAGGTTCAGCTTCGAGGTCTCGAGCTCGGTCTTGGTCGGGTTCAGGATGTACTCGCCGTCGATGTAGCCCACGCGCGCCGCGCCGATGGGGCCCTCGAAGGGAATGCCCGAGAGGGTCACGGCCGCCGAAGCGCCTATCAGCGCCGGGATGTCGCTATCGACTTCGGGGTTGATCGACAGGACCGTCGCGATCACCTGGACTTCGTTGTAGAAGCCGTGGGGGAAGAGGGGACGAAGGGGACGGTCGATGAGGCGCGAGGTGAGGATCTCCTTCTCGGAGGGACGTCCCTCGCGCTTGAAGAAGCCGCCGGGAATGCGTCCGGCCGCGTAGGTCTTCTCCTGGTAGTCCACCGTGAGCGGGAAGAAGTCCTGGCCCACCTTCACGTCCCTGCGCCCCACGCAGCTCACCAGCACCACGGTGTCGTCCATGGTCACGAGCACTGCGCCGTCTGCCTGGCGGGCGATCTCGCCCGTCTCGAGGGTCACCTGGTGGCGCCCGAACGAGAATGTCTTCTTGATCGATTTCACGTTGTCATCCTGTGATGAGCGATGCGCCGCGCGCTGCCGCGGGCCGTCGCGTGGGTTGAGGGAAGGACGGTCGCCGAAACGAAAAACCCCGCGAGCTCTTGCGAGATCTACGCGGGGATCGTGTTCGTCCGGGGGCGTCCTTACTTGCGCAGGCCGAGGCGCTCGATGAGCGAGCGGTAGGCCTCGACGTTGCTGCGCTTGAGGTAATCGAGGAGGCTGCGGCGCGTGCTCACCATCCTGAGCAAGCCGCGGCGCGAATGGAAATCCTTGACGTGCGCCTTGAAGTGCCCGGTAAGCATGTTGATGCGCTCGGTGAGGAGCGCGACCTGGACCTCGGGGGATCCGGTGTCGCTCTTCGCGCGCTGGTACTGGGTGAGGATGCGCGCCTTGTCGGCTGTGGTGACGCTCATGGAAAGAAATCTCCTGTACTGCCTGCTTTTGGATGTCGTCTCGGTTGAGCCTGCTATTTTAGCGCGGATTCGCCCACAAACTCAAGCAAAATCAGGGAACTTCGCGCCTGACGTGTCCACGAGCCGCAAGGGAGCCACGCGCCCGTCCGGCTGCCGGGCTCCCACCCCCAGGAAAACGGCTCCAGGCCCGAAAACCGCCACTTCCGGCCCGGTTCCCGGCGCGGAATCGAGCGCCACGCCGTTCCTGAAGCGCTGCGCCTCGTCGTGGCCCGCGTCCAGCCGGTCCAGGCCGTCCACGAGCACTTCCGGCACGAGGAGCCGTCCACGGGCACGTTCGACGCCCTCTTCCTCGAGCGCCTCGAGGCCCACGGCGTCACCGATGCGAAAGCCCGCCACCGCGATGCGCCGCAAGCCCGTGAGGTACGCCCCGCAGCCCAGCGCCTCGCCGATGTCCTCGGCCAGCGTGCGGACGTAGGTTCCCTTGGAGCAGGCCACCCGCACGCGCAGCTCGTCGCCGTCGCGGGAAAGGCGCGCCAGCTCGGCCACTTCGATGCTCCGAGAGGGGCGCGCGACCTCTTCGCCGGCGCGCGCGTAATCGTACAGGCGCCGCCCGTCGACGCGCACCGCCGAATGCATGGGTGGCGTCTGGTCCTGGACGCCGCGAAAGGCCGCGAGCACGCGCTCGATGTCGGCGTCGGTGCATTCCACGGCGCGCCGCTCGATCACGGCGCTTTCCGTGTCGCCCGTGGCGGTGCGCTCGCCCAGGCGAAGCGTCGCCTCGTACGCCTTGGCCGCGTCGATGAGGAAGCGCGAGAACTTGGTGGCCTCGCCGAAGACGATCGGCAGGAGTCCCGTGGCGAAGGGGTCGAGCGTCCCGGTGTGTCCCGCCTTGAGCGAGCCCAGGGCCCGCTTGGCGCGGGCCATGGCGCGTGTCGAGGTGATGCCGGCGGGCTTGTCGAGGAGGAGGACGCCGTCGGGACCCGCGCGGCGATCGGCCGCTAGCGCGATGGCCGCCTCCGGGCGGCGGGCTTCACCGGGGCCGGAGGCTTCACGGCCTCGTCGATGAGCTTGCTGAGGCGGATGCCGCGCTCGACGGACTCGTCGTGCTCGAAATGCAGCTCGGGCACCGAGCGCGTGGACAGGCGATGCGCGATGGCGGTGCGCAGGAATCCCGCCGCGCGCCGCAGGCCCTCGAGCGCTTCGCGCGCCGCGGCTTCCGGGCCGAGAATCGTGAAGAACACCTTCGCGTGCGATTGGTCGCGCGAGACTTCCACGCCGGTGAGCGTCACCATGCCGACCCGCGGATCGCGAAGCTCCGTGCGGACGACTTCCGCCAGCTCCCGCTGGATCTGGTCGGCGATGCGCGCGCGGCGCGGGGCGGTCACCGGGGCGTCGCGGCTCTAGGCGAGGGTGCGGGCGACCTCGACCACCTCGAAGACCTCGAGCTGGTCACCGACCTTGAGGTCGTTGAAGTTCTTGAGCGACAGGCCGCATTCGAATCCCATCTTCACCTCGCGCACGTCGTCCTTGAAGCGCTTCAGCGAATCGAGCTCGCCGGTGTGCAGGACCACGCCTTCGCGGATCAGGCGCACGGAAGAGCCGCGGCGCACGAGGCCGTCGGTCACCATGCAGCCGGCGACCGTGCCGACCTTGGAGATCTTGAAGACGTTGCGCACCTCGACCGTGCCGATGACGCTTTCCTTGCGCTCGGGCGTGAGCATCCCGTTGATCGCCGCCTTCACGTCGTCCACCGCCTCGTAGATGATGTTGTAGTAGCGGATGTCGACGCCGGAGTTCTCGGCGAGCTTGCGCGCGGCGGCATCCGCGCGGGTGTTGAAGCCGATCACCACGGCCTTGGAAGCGAGAGCGAGGTTGATGTCGCTCTCGGTGATCCCGCCCACGCCGGTGTGCACGATGTTCACCTTCACCTCGGCGGTCGAGAGCTTGGTGAGCGCGTGCGCGAGGCCCTCGTAGGAGCCCTGCGCGTCGGCCTTGATGATGAGGGTGAGGTTCTTCGCGCCCTCGGCGAGCTGGTCGAAAACGTTCTCGAGCTTCACCGCCTGCTGCTTGGCGAGCTTCACGTCGCGGAACTTGCCCTGGCGGAAGAGGGCGATCTCGCGCGCCTTGCGCTCGTCGGTGACGACGATCACGTCGTCACCGGCACGGGCCACATCCTGCAGGCCCTGGATCTCGACCGGGATCGACGGCCCGGCGTCGCTCACCGGCTTCGCGTTCTCGTCGTTCATGGCGCGCACGCGCCCGAACACGTGGCCCGCGAGCACCACGTCGCCCTTCTTGAGGGTTCCCGATTTCACCAGGATCGTGGCGACGGGGCCCCGGCCCTTGTCCAGGCGCGATTCGATCACCACGCCCTTGCCGGGCGCATTCACCGGGGCCTTCAGCTCGAGCACCTCGCTTTGCAGCTGGATCGCCTCGAGGAGCTTGTCCAGGCCCTGGCCGGTCTTGGCGGAAACCTCGACGAATTGCACCTCGCCGCCGAATTCCTCGCCGACCACTTCCTGGGCGAGGAGCTCGTTCTTCACCCGCTGCGGGTTCGCCTCGGGCTTGTCCATCTTGTTCACCGCGACCACGATCGGGACCTTCGCCGCCTTGGCGTGGTTGAT
>DATBEA010000211.1:0-10279 GCA_036276215.1 Usitatibacter sp. | reverse complement strand
CGCCGCGGTGGCGCGATTCATCGAGGAATTCCCCGGGGCCGACCCCCACAAGCTGCGCGCCCTCGTGGAGCGCGCCCGCGAGGAGGCGCGCGTCTCGAAGGCGCCGCGCGGCTCGCGCGAGCTCTTCCACATGGTGAACGCCATCGTCCAGGACCACGTGCGGAGGCAAGCGTGAGCGAGGAAATGGAGCGCGTGCGGATCGGCCTCGTTTCCACGAGCGACCGGGCCGCGCAGGGCGTCTACCGCGACGAAGGCATCCCGTCGCTCGAGCGCTGGCTCGAACGCGCCCTGGCCAATCCCATCGACTACGAGCGCCGGCTGGTGGCCGACGAGCGCCCCGCGATCGAGTCGGCGTTGAAGGAGCTGGTGGACGAGCGCCACTGCGACCTGGTGATCACCACGGGCGGCACCGGGCCCGCGGCGCGCGACGTGACACCCGATGCCACGCTCGCCATCGCCGATCGCGAGATGCCGGGCTTCGGCGAGCAGATGCGGCGCATCAGCCTCGAATTCGTGCCCACGGCGATCCTTTCGCGGCAGGTCGCGGTCACCCGCGGCCGCGCGCTCGTGCTGAACCTGCCCGGGCAGCCCAAGTCGATCCAGGAGACCCTCGAGGGACTGAAGAGTCCCGAGGGAAAGACGATCGTCGCCGGGATCTTCGCCGCCGTCCCGTACTGCATCGACCTGCTGGGCGGCCCCTACATCGAAACCCGCGAGGAAGTGGTGAAGGCCTTCCGGCCGAAATCCGCGATCCGCGCCCCGAGGAAGACCCCATGAGCGAGCTCGAGCGCGTCGAGCTGTCCACAGGCGCCAAGCCATCCGGCACCGTGATCTGGCTGCACGGCCTGGGCGCCGACGGCTGGGACTTCGTCCCGATCGTGCGCGAGCTGGGCCTGCCCGCGGAGCTTGCGTTGCGCTTCATCTTCCCGCACGCCGCCGAGCGGCCGGTCACCATCAACAACGGCTACGTGATGCGTGCGTGGTACGACATCGCGCAGCAGGACCTGGCGCGGGTGCCCGACGAGCGTGGGATCCGCGAATCGCAGGCCGAGGTGGAGGCGCTCATCGCCGAGGAACGCTCGCGCGGCATGGACGCCTCGCGCATCGTGCTCGCGGGCTTTTCCCAGGGCGGCGCGATCGCGCTGCAAGCGGGCCTTCGCCACGCCGAGCGCCTGGGCGGCATCGTGGCCCTCTCGACTTACCTCCCGCTGGAGGGATCGCTCCAGCCCGAGGCTTCCGCGGCCAACCGCCAGGTGCCGATCCTCATGGTGCACGGCACGCAAGACCCGGTGATTCCGCTGGCCCTTGCCGAAAGCTCGCTGCGAACGCTTCGCGGCCATGGCTACGAGGTCGATTGGCACACCTATCCGATGCCGCACGCCGTATGCGCGGAAGAAGTGAGCGACATCGGCGAATTCCTGCAGAAGGTGCTGGGCGGTGCGGGCGACGCGCCGGCGAAGAGCTCCTCGATCCTGCTCGCGCGCTAGACCCGCAGCGCCTCGAGGGCCGAGCGCAGCGCCGTGGGCAGCATCTCCACGGGCCGTTGGCTCTCGCGCTCCACGTACACGTGCACGAAGTGGCCCTGCGCGGCCGCTTCCGCCTCCGGATCGCCGAAGAGCGCGAGCTCGTAGCGCACGCTCGAGCGCCCGATGTGGGCCACGCGAAGCGCCGCGGTCACGGGCTTGGGAAAGCCGAGCGAGGCGAAATAGTGGCAGCCCGTCTCCACCACGAGGCCGATCACCTCGCCCTTCGCCACGTCGAGGGCGCCCTGCTCGATCAGCCAGGAATTCACGGCCGTGTCGAAGAGCGAGTAGTGCACGGCGTTGTTCATGTGGCCGTAGGCGTCGTTGTCCAGCCAGCGCGTGGTGATCACGCGTTGGTGGCGGTACTGGCCGATTCGGTGCGGGGTCTGGCGGGCCATCAGGTGGCGCCGTGCGGCGCCATGAACTTCACCGTGCGCGCGTAGGCGCCCGGCACCGGCGAGAGGCCGCCGGCGATGAACGACTCGACCTCCTCGCGGCGCTTGATCGTGTCGTCGTAGCCCAGGTCGATCAGCTCGTTGCAGTAGCCGCGCTCGAAGAGCAGGTAGCTCGCGAGGTTGGCGCCGCCGCGGCGCATGGCGCCCACGGAGCGAAGCAGGAAGCGGATGGTCCAGGGAAGGCTGCGCACGTGCTTCACCGCGATCGTATCCAGCGGCTGCGAGGGCGTGAGGACCAGCACGTCCACGTGGTGCAGCGTGAGGCCCATCTTCTTCAGCGTCTCGCGATCCACGCAGCTGATGGTCTTGTTGATGCGCTCGAGGCGCTCCAGGTCCACGGCGAGGCTGTCCAGGAAGATGGAGTTCAGCACGTGGCCCGCGATCTGGGCGAGCGTGGGATAGAGGTCGCTTCGCGTGCGCTCCGGCGCGTCGGTGCGGATGCGCGCGGTGCCCACCACGACCACCCGGTCGGAGCCCAGGTGCAGCGCGGGGCTCACGGGCGCGATCTGGCGCATGGAGCCGTCGCCGAAGAACTCGCGATTGAGCTTGTAGGGCGGGAAGACGAAGGGCAGCGCGCTCGAGGCCATGAGGTGCTCGGGCCCCAGGCGCGCCTTGATCCCGATCCGCTGCGAGCGCTGCCACCCCTCGCAGTGGTCGGCGCCCTGGAAGAAACTGCAGCTCTGCCCCGAGGTGTAGCCCGAGCAGGTGATGGAGACGGCGTCGAGCGCTCCCGACTTGATGTTGCCCTCGATGCGCGAGAAGTCCAGGCGGCGGCGCAGCAGGCTTTCCAGCGGCCGGTTGTCCAGGAGCGAGATGTGCTTGTTCTTGAGGAACGCCCCGAAGAGGAACCCCACGGTCCAGCGGATGTTGTTCGCCACGGCGCCCACGAAGTCGGCGCGGTAGACGTGGTGCGGCTCGAAGTTGCGCCACACGGCGAGGAGGTTTTCCACCGCCTGGCCGAAGTCGTCCGCATGCACCGCGAGCGCCCCCGCGTTGACCGCACCGGCGGAGGTGCCGCAGATGATCGGGAAGGGATTCACCTTCGGGTCCGGCAGCATTTCCTTCAGCGCCTTGAGGACCCCGACCTGATAGGCGGCCCGGGCACCACCGCCCGCGAGCACGAGACCCGTCTTGCCGCCTACCGCGTCCATGCATCTCCCCCGGGGCTTTCGCGGACCGCTTTCACGAGGGTCCCGCGGCCGCCCTGCCCTTGTCCCTGCGTACCGGTGTACCCGCAGATCGGGCGTTTTGCAACATCTCGGAGGCGTGGCGGCGCGTGGCCTCCGTGATCTTGAGGCCTCCCAGCATGCGGGCCACCTCGGCCACGCGCTCCTCGGCATCGAGGGGCTCGACCGATGCGAAGGCGCCGTGGGGGCCGGATTTTTTCGCGACGCGCAGCTGCGCCCGGGCATGGACCGCGACCTGCGCGAGGTGGGTGACGGAGAGCACCTGGTGCTGGCGTCCCAACGATTGCAGGAGCCGCCCCACAGCCTCGGCCACCGCGCCGCCGATGCCCGCATCGACCTCGTCGAAGATGAGCGTGGGCACCGAAGCCTCGCCGGACATGAGGACCTGCACGGCGAGGGAGAGGCGCGAGAGCTCGCCGCCGGAAGCCACGCGGGAAAGGGGTCCCAGCGGCTGGCCCTCATGGGCGGCCACGCGAAGCTCCACCGATTCCAGGCCGCCCGCCGACGGCTGCGCGAGGGCCTCGAGGGCGACCTCGAGGCGCCCGCCGGGCATGGCGAGCTTCTGCATCGATCGCGTGACCTCGTCGCCCAGGCGCCTGGCGGCGGCGCGGCGCACGCGCGTGAGCTCGCCCGCCGATTCGCGGTACGCCTTCTCGGCCTGGGCTTCGAGCTCGCGAAGCTTCTCGGGGCTTTCGTCGCCGCCCAGCTCGCCCAGGCGCGCCCGGCGCTCCTCGAGGGCGTTGGGTAATCCCGCGGGCTCCACGCGGTAGCGCCGCGCCGCGTCCAGCACGGCGCGGATGCGCGCATCGACCTGCGCCAGGCGATCGGGATCGACTTCGAGACCCTGCAAGTAGCGGCGCAATTGCTGCGCGGCATCGCCCGCGTGCACGCCCGCGGTCTCGACCGCACGGCGCGCCTCCTCGAGAACCGGGTCCAGAGCCGCGGCCTGCGCGAGGCGGCTCGCCGCGTGCGCGAGGATGGCGCTCGCGGAGTCCTGGGATTCGTCCAGGCCCTCGGCGCATTCGGAAACGGTGGCGATCAGCTCCTGCGCGTGGGCGAGCCGCCGCTGCTCGGCCTGGTCGTCTTCCCAGCCGCGCGCATCGAAGCCCAGGGCGTCGAGCTCTCCGATCTCATGGCGAAGCAGCTCGCGTTCGCGCGCCGTCGCGCCCTGCGCCTGCTCGCGCGCCGCGCGCTGCTCGGCAAGCCGGCGCCACGCGCCGAAGCGCGAAGCCACCTCGCGAGCCAGGTCGGCCGAGCCCGCGAACGAATCGAGCAACGCACGCTGCCGGTCCGCGCGCAGGAGCAACTGGTGCTCGTGCTGCCCGTGCACGTCCACGAGCATCTCGCCCAGCTCGCGAAGCTGCGCCGCGGTCGCGGGACGGCCGTTCACGAAGCCGCGCGAGCGGCCGTTGGCATCCACGGTGCGCCGCACGAGGCACGCGCCATCTTCTTCCTCGAAGTCGAGGCTCCTCAGCCACGCGCGCGCGGGACCCGCGGCGTCCACGTCGAAATCCGCGCTCACCTCGGCGCGCTGCGCGCCCGCGCGCACCGCGGCCGCCTCCGCCCGGCCGCCCAAGGCGAGCAGGAGCGCATCGATGAGGATCGACTTCCCCGCGCCCGTCTCCCCCGTGAGCGCGGTAAAGCCGCTGGCGAGCTCGAGGTCGAGCCGCTCGACGATCACGTAGTCCCGGATGGAAAGCGCGCGCAGCACGATGGGGTTACGAGGTGCGCTCGTTCCAGCGAAGCTTCTGCCGCAGCATCGAGAAGTAGCGGTAGCCCTTCGGATGCAGGAGCGTGGCCGCGCGCGGCGCGGCGGACACGGTGACCACGTCGCCGGGCTCGAGCTCCCAGAACGCCTGCACGTCGAAGTTGGCGCGGGCATCGATGCCGCGCACCAGCGTGATCTCGACCTTCGACGTGCCGCGGATCGCCACGGGCCGGTTGGAGAGGATGTGCGGCGAGATCGGCACCAGCGCGAGCGCCTGGAGCGAGGGATGCAGGATGGGCCCGCCCGCCGAGAGCGCGTAGGCCGTGGAGCCGGTGGGCGAGGCGACGATCACGCCGTCGGCGCGCAGCGAGTAGATGAACTCGCCATCCACCGTCACCGCGAACTCGATCATGCTGCCCAGCGCCCCGCGGCTCACCACGACGTCGTTGAATGCGAGCGTGGAGAAGACCGTTTTCGTGCCGCGCCGCACGGACCCCGCGAGCATGGTGCGCTGCTCGGTGATGGACTCGCCGTCGAGCACGGAGGCGAGCGCGCCCTCCACGCCGTCGGCGGGAATGTCGGTGAGGAAACCCAGGCGCCCGAGGTTCACGCCCACCAGCGGCACGCCGCGCTCGGCCATGAGGCGCGCGCAGGAAATGAGCGTGCCGTCGCCGCCCACGACGACCGTGAGGTCGGCCTCGCCGGGGAGCGCCTCGAGCTCGAGGACCGCATCGGGCGGGGTGCGCGAGGCCCCGGCCGTGAGAGGATCCATGAGGATGCGGATGCCGCGCGCGCGAAGCACGCCCGAAAGCTGGTCGAGCACATCGGGCAGGCTCGCCGCGTCGCTCTTGCCGACGACGGCGACCGTCTTGAAGGCGGCGGGCATGGCCGCAATTAAATCATGAATCGTTTTCGGTAGAATCCTTGCATGCTGAGCGAACGCGCCCAGAGCCTGCTGAAGATCCTGGTCGAGCGCTACATCGCCGACGGCCAGCCCGTGGGGTCGCGGGCGCTTTCGCGCTTCTCCTCGCTGGAGCTCTCGCCGGCGACCATCCGCAACGTGATGGCCGACCTCGAGGAGATGGGTTTCGTCGCGAGCCCGCACACCTCGGCCGGGCGCATTCCCACGCCCAAGGGCTACCGCCTCTTCGTCGATACGCTCCTTACCGTGCGCCCGCTGGAGGAGATCGAGCGCCAGCAGATCGCGCAGCAGCTCACGCCCGCCGATCCCCACCAGGTGGTGAACGCCGCTTCCCAGCTCCTCTCCGACCTCACCCATTTCGCGGGCATCGTGGTGGCCCCCCGCCGGCGCAGCGCCGTGCTGCGCCACGTGGAGTTCTTCGGCCTTTCCGAGAAGCGCGTGCTCCTCATCATGGTGGCGAGCGACGGCGACGTGCAGAACCGCGTGCTGGTGACCGACCGCAGCTACTCGCCCTCCCAGCTCACCGAGGCCGGCAACTTCATCAACCAGCACTACGCCGGGCTGGAATTCGACCAGGTGCGCCAGAAGGTGCGCTCGGAGCTGATGGACCTGCACAAGGACATCTCCGGGCTCATGCAGGCGGCCATCGCCACGGGAGCGGAAGCCCACCGGGCGCCCGGCGCCGAGGGCGTGGTGATCTCGGGCGGACGCAACCTGCTCGAGGTGGACGAGCTTTCGAACGACATGCACCGGCTGCGCCTGCTCTTCGACCTCTTCGAGAGGAAGACCCAGCTCCTCGACATCCTGGAGCTGAGCGAGCAGGCCGAGGGCGTGAAGATCTTCATCGGCGGCGAGTCGCAGCTCGTGGCCCTCGACGAGTGCTCCATCGTGACCTCGCCCTACGAAGTCGATGGCCAGGTCGTGGGCACCGTGGGCGTGATCGGGCCCACCCGCATGGCCTACGAGCGGGTGATCCCGATCGTGGACGTCACCGCCAAGCTCATCTCCTCGGCGCTCTCGCAGCACTAGCAGCGCATGCCGAACGCGGCTGAAGCGAGCGGAGTGCTCCTCGTGAACCTCGGCACGCCCGACGCGCCTACGCCGGGGGCCGTACGCCGGTACCTGCGCGAATTCCTCTCGGACCCGCGGGTCGTGCGCCTGCCGCGCTGGCTCTGGCTTCCGCTTCTCTACCTCGTGGTGCTGCCCTTCCGCCCCGCGAGGAGCGCTCGCAAGTACGCCACCATCTGGAAGCCCGACGGCTCGCCCCTTCGCATCTACCACCTGCGCCAGGCGCAGCTCCTGCGCGGCTACCTGGGCCAGGCGTTGAAACGCCCCGTGGCCGTGGCCGCCGGAATGCGCTACGGGAAGCCCTCCATCGCCGAGGCGCTCGCGGAACTCGAATCGCGCGGCTGTGTCCGCCTCCTCGTGATGCCGCTCTATCCCCAGTACGCCGAGAGCACGACCGCGAGCACGCGCGATGCGCTGGACCGCGCGCTCGCCCGGCGCAAGAAAGCCTGGAAGCCCGACGTGAAGCTCGTCCAGGAATTCCACGCCCACCCGGCGTACGTGAAGGCGATCGCGAAGAACGTGAACGAGTACTGGATGAAGCATGGCCGGCCCGAGCGCCTGCTCATGAGCTTCCATGGCCTGCCGAAAGCTGCGGCCGATGCCGCGGAGTACCAGCGCCAATGCAAGGAAAGCGCGCGACTCATCGCCACGGAGCTGGGCTGGAACGACAAGCGCACGCTCGTGGGCTTCCAGTCCCGCTTCGGCGCGGCCGAATGGCTCCAGCCCTATACGGCATCCACCCTGGAAGCCCTCGGACGAGAAGGCGTGGCGCGCGTGGACGTGGTCTGCCCGGGCTTCGCCGCCGACTGCCTCGAGTCGCTCGAGGAGATCGCGCAGGAAGGCCGGGACATCTTCCGCAAGGCGGGAGGCAAGGATTTCCATTACATCCCTACCACGAACGACACCCCCGCCTGGATGACAGCCCTCTCGCGGGTAGCCCTGGAGAACCTCCCATGATGAAGATCCTCGCCCACTGGATTGTCAGCGCCGCCGCCCTGCTGCTCGTCGCCTACCTCTATCCGGGCGTGCAGGTCGAGAGCTTCCCGGCGGCCCTGGTGGCGGCACTGGTGCTGGGCCTGGTGAACGCCCTGCTGCGCCCACTCCTCGTGATCCTCACCCTGCCCGTCACGATCCTCACGCTCGGGCTTTTCCTCTTCGTGATCAACGCGCTCCTCTTCTGGCTCGTGGCCGAGGTGGTCCACGGCTTCGCCGTGACCGGTTTCGGCGCGGCGCTGCTGGGCTCGATCCTCTACAGCGTGATCTCGCTCATCGCCGGGTGGCTTCTTTTCCCGCGCCGCAAGCAAAGCGCTTGAAATGCCCGGGCACGCCCCCATTTGCTTCTACAAGCATTTGTTTTTTCTAAGGATTCTTCCGTGACAGACGCCGACTTTTCCAATCCCTTCGGGTCGCCCTCCGAGGAACCCCCGCACGGGCAGGCCCACGCGGCGGATTCCCGGCTGGCCGAGATCGAGGGACGGCTCGCCGCGGCGCTCGCCGAGGCGGAGAAGAACCGCGACGAGTGGCTTCGCGCCAAGGCCGAGACCGAGAACGTGCGCCGCCGCGGCCAGGAAGACGTGGCCAAGGCCCACCGCTACGGGATCGAGGGGTTCGCCGGCGCGCTGCTCGCCGTGAAGGACAGCCTCGAGGCCGCCCTCACCGTCGAGAACACCTCCATCGAGTCGTTCAAGGAAGGCGTGGAGCTCACCGCGCGCCAGCTCGACTCGGTCTTCGAGAAGTTCGCGATCCGCGAGATCGACCCCGCCGGCGAGAAATTCGACCCGCACCGCCACCAGGCCATCAGCCAGGTGCCGAGCGACCAGGAGCCCAACACCGTCGTTTCCGTCCTCCAGAAGGGCTACATGCTCAACGACCGGGTGCTTCGCCCGGCGCTGGTGACCGTCGCACAGTCCGGCGGAACCCCTTGAAATCGCATCGCAAACCCTGATTTCCAACCCAGGCTAGAAAACATCCCGTCGAAGGGACACTCACATGGCAAAGATCATCGGCATCGACCTCGGCACCACCAACTCCTGCGTCGCAGTCATGGAGGGCGGCAAGCCCAAGGTCATCGAGAACAGCGAGGGCGCGCGCACCACCCCCTCGGTCGTCGCCTATACGGATGGCGGCGAGATCCTCGTGGGCGCCCCGGCCAAGCGCCAGGCGGTCACCAACGCGAAGAACACCATCTTCGCGGTGAAGCGCCTCATCGGACGCAAGTTCGAGGAAAAGGAAGTCCAGAAGGACATCGGGCTCATGCCTTACCGGATCGCGAAGGCCGACAACGGCGACGCCTGGGTGGAGGTGCGCGGCGAGAAGATCGCGCCCCAGCAGGTCTCGGCCGAGGTGCTGCGCAAGATGAAGAAGACGGCCGAGGACTACCTCGGCGAGACCGTGACGGAAGCCGTGATCACGGTGCCCGCGTACTTCAACGACTCCCAGCGCCAGGCCACCAAGGACGCCGGGCGCATCGCGGGGCTCGAGGTGAAGCGCATCATCAACGAGCCCACCGCGGCCGCGCTCGCCTTCGGCATCGACAAGAAGGAAGGCGACCGCAAGATCGCGGTCTACGACCTGGGCGGCGGCACGTTCGACATCTCCATCATCGAGATCGCGGACATCGAGGGCGAGCACCAGTTCGAGGTGCTCTCCACGAACGGCGACACGTTCCTGGGCGGGGAGGACTTCGACCAGCGCTTGATCGAGTACATCGTCGCCGAGTTCAAGAAGGACCAGGGCGTCGACCTCTCGAAGGACGTGCTCGCGCTCCAGCGCCTCAAGGAATCGGCCGAGAAGGCCAAGATCGAGCTTTCCAGCTCCCAGAGCACCGACATCAACCTGCCGTACATCACGGCGGACGCGTCGGGCCCGAAGCACCTCTCGATGAAGCTCACGCGCGCCAAGTTCGAGGCGCTCGTGGACGACCTCATCGAGAAGACCATCGCGCCCTGCCGCACCGCAATCAAGGATTCGGGCGTCAAGCTCGCCGACATCGGCGACGTGATCCTGGTCGGCGGCATGACGCGCATGCCGAAGGTGCAGGAGAAGGTGAAGGCGTTCTTCGGCAAGGAGCCGCGCAAGGACGTCAATCCCGATGAAGCGGTCGCGGTCGGAGCGGCGATCCAGGCGTCGGTGCTCGCCGGCGAGCGCAAGGACGTTCTGCTGCTCGACGTGACACCGCTGTCGCTCGGCATCGAGACGCTCGGTGGCGTGATGACCAAGCTGATCCAGAAGAATACGACGATCCCGACGAAGGCCACGCAGGTGTTCTCTACGGCGGACGACAGCCAGCCGGCCGTGACGATCCACGTGCTGCAAGGCGAGCGCGATCGCGCGATGGGCAACAAGAGCCTCGGCCAGTTCAACCTCGAAGGGATTCCGCCCGCACCGCGCGGCACGCCGCAGATCGAGGTGATGTT
>DATBEA010000210.1:0-2649 GCA_036276215.1 Usitatibacter sp. | reverse complement strand
GACGGGCCGTGACCCGGCGCCCACCGTGTTCGTGAAGGGCGCGCGCTACGACCGGATCATCGAGGCCTTCGGCGGCGTCGGGGTGAATGCCACCACGCCCGCGGAGCTGCGCCGCGCGATGGAAGAAGCCATCCGCACGCGCAAGCCCACGCTCATCAACGCCGTGATCGACGAGACCGCGGGAACCGAGAGCGGCCGGATCACGAGCCTGAATCCCAACGTGAAGAAGAAATAAGCCATGGAAGCTCTCAAGGGTGTGCGCATTCTGGACATGACCCACGTGCAGGCGGGGCCGACGTGCTCGCAGCTGCTCGCGTGGATGGGCGCGGACGTGATCAAGTTCGAGAACCCGCAGGGAGATGCCACGCGCGGCCAGCTGCGCGACATCCCCAACGCGGACTCGCTCTATTTCACGATGCTGAACTGCAACAAGCGCTCGATCACGGTCAACATGAAGACCGCCGAGGGCAAGCAGGTGTTCGTCGACCTGCTGAAGAAGTGCGACATCATCATGGAGAACTTCGGCCCCGGCGTGCTCGACCGCTTCGGCTTCACGTGGGAGAAGATCCACGAGATCAACCCGAAGATCGTGATGGGCTCGATCAAGGGCTTCGGGTCCTCCGGCCCCTACTCCGACTTCAAGGCCTACGAGAACGTGGCGCAGGCCATGGGCGGCGCCATGAGCACCACCGGCGTTCCGGATGGCCCCCCGTTCGTGACCGGCGCCCAGATCGGCGATACGGGCACGGGCCTGCACCTGGCGATCGGGCTTCTCGCGGCGTTGAACCAGGCCACGCGAACCGGCGAGGGCCAGTACGTCGAGGTCGCGATGATGGACGGGGTGATGAACCTCTGCCGCGTGAAGTTCCGCGACCACCAGCGCCTCGCGCGCCAGTCGCTCGCCGAATACTCCGTTGCCACGTACCAGGGCATGGGCGACGTGCCCCGCGCCGGCAACGATTCGGGCGGCGGCCAGCTCGGCAACGCAGTCCATTGCAAGCCCCACGGCGCCAACGACTGGCTCTACGTCGTGGTGCAGGAGGCGGTGTGGACGGCGCTCGCAAACCGCATCGGGCCGGAAGTGGGCGTGCCGGAGCTCGCCGGCGACCCGCGCGTGGCCACGATCGTGGAGCGGCGCAAGAACCAGAACCTCGTGTGGACGCTGCTCAACAAGTTCGCCGAGAAGTACACCAAGCGCGAGCTCATGGCGATCCTGAATCCCCTCGACGTGCCGTGCGGGCCGATCATGTCCACGCAGGACCTCGCGACCGACGAGCACGTGAAGGGCCGCGACATGTGGGTCGAGCTCGACCACCCGCAGCGCGGCAAGTGGTTCAACGTGGGCATGCCGATCAAGCTCTCGGCCTCGCCCGCGGTCATCAAGCGCAGCCCCACGCTGGGCGAGCATACCGACGAGGTGCTGAAGGAGGTGCTCGGATACGACGGCGCGAAGATCGACTCGCTGAAGGGCGCGGGCGCATTCTCGGCGCCGAAGAAGGTGGCGGCCTGAGAGTTACGCGAGCCAAAGTCGGTGAAAACGCAGATGAACGCAGATGGAGCGCAGATGAACGCAGATACGCAATGAGTGTTTCGCGCCCAAGCTCGCCTGGTCGCGAAATCGTGACGAGTCATCTGCGGCTATCTGCGTTCATCTGCGTTCCAAAGCCTTAGTCTTCTAAACAAAGATCCAAAATGAAAATAGCCATCATCGGCCAGCAGGACTTCGGCAAGGCAGTGCTCGAGGCGTTCCTCGCGCGGGGCGACACGGTCGCGGGCGTGTTCGTGGCGCCCGAGAAGGAAGGCGCGAAGCCCGACCCCATGAGGGTCGCGGCGAACGAGAAGGGCCTGAAGGTCTTCCAATTCCCGTCCCTGAAGAGTCCCGAGGCCGCGCAGGCGATGAAGGAGCTGGGCGCCGACATCGGGATCATGGCCTTCGTGCTGCAGTTCGCGCCGCAGGAGTTCGTGAAGATCCCGAAGCACGGCACCATCCAGTACCACCCGTCGCTCCTGCCGAAGTACCGCGGACCGTCATCGATCAACTGGCCGATCTCGCGCGGCGAGAAGGAAACAGGATTGACCATCTTTCGCCCGACCGACGGCCTGGACGAGGGCGCGGTCGTTCTGCAGAAGCGCACGCCGGTCGGCGAGGACGACACGCTCGGCAGCGTCTACTTCGACCGCCTGTTTCCGATGGGCGTCCAGGCAATGCTCGAGGCGGCTGATCTGGTCGTTTCGGGCAAGCAAAAGGAAGTGGTCCAGGACGAGTCGCAGGCCTCCTACGAGGGCTGGTTTCGCGAGGCCGAGGCGAAGATCCACTGGGCGAACCATGTCGATTCCATCCACAACCTGATCCGCGGCGCCGACCCGGCCCCGGGCGCCTGGACCACACTGAACGGCGTCAAGCTGCAACTCTTCGACAGCCGCAAGGAACTGGTTCGCACGTTCGGTGCGGTGAAGGGCAAGATCGGCGAGGTGCTCGAGGCCGCCGACGGCCGCCTGGTCATCACCGCCCAGGGCGGGCGGATCCACGCCGGGAAGGCCAAGCTCGGCGATGGCAAGAAGGTGGCCGCCACGGAGCTCCTCACCTCCGGCCAGATCAAGCCCGGGGCGCTGCTAGGGTCCTAAGGCGAAAGAATTAACGCGGTTGTT
>DATBEA010000209.1:0-20836 GCA_036276215.1 Usitatibacter sp. | reverse complement strand
CGGTCGAGCCCGCGGCGCCGGATTTTTTCGCGAACGCGCGCCAGGCCGTGAGCAAGGCCTCACGCGGGCTCGCGGCGCCGCTGCGCTGCGTCGATGCGATCGAGGCGGCGGCGATGCTGCCCCTGGACGAAGGCATCCGGCGCGAGCGCGAGATCTTCCTGCAGCTCATCGAGTCCGGCGAATCGAAGGCGCTGCGCCACGCGTTCTTCGCGGAGCGCGCCGCGGCGAAGATCCCGGATGTGCCCGCCGATACCACGGCGCGCGCCATCGCCAGGGTCGCGGTCATCGGCGCCGGCACGATGGGCGGGGGCATCACGATGAACTTCCTCTCCGCGGGCATCCCGGTGACGCTGCTCGAGGTGAAGCAGGAGGCGCTCGACCGCGGGCTCGCCACGATCCGCAAGAACTACGAGAACACGGTGAAGAAGGGAAAGCTCACCGAGGCGAAGATGGGCGAGCGCCTGGCGCTCATCAAGCCCACGCTCTCCTACGACGACCTCAAGGACGCTGACCTCGTGATCGAGGCCGTGTTCGAGGAGATGGGCGTGAAGGAGAAGGTGTTCAAGGAGCTCGACCGCGTCGCCAAGCCCGGCGCGATCCTCGCGACCAACACGTCGACGCTCGATGTGAACAGGATCGCCGAAGTGACGAAGCGCCCGCAGGACGTCCTCGGCATGCACTTCTTCTCTCCGGCCAACGTGATGAAGCTGCTCGAAGTGGTCCGCGCGGAAAAAACCGCGAAGGACGTGCTCGCCACGGTGATGGACATCGGCAAGAAGATCCGCAAGACCGCGGTGGTGTCGGGCGTGACCGACGGCTTCATCGGCAACCGGATGCTGCGCTACTACGGCGGCCAGGCGAACCGCCTCGTGGAAGAGGGCGCTTCCCCGCGGCAGGTGGACCGCGCCATGGAGAAGTTCGGTTTCATCATGGGCCCGTTCCGGGTGGCCGACCTCGCCGGCAACGACATCGGCTGGTCCGTGAGGAAGCGCCACTATGCCGAGGACCCGAATGCGAAGCGCGTCGTGATCCCCGACAAGCTCTGCGAGATGGGCCGCTTCGGGCAGAAGACGGGCTCCGGCTGGTACCGCTACGAGCCGGGCAAGCGCGATGCGATCCCCGACCCCGTCGTGGACCAGGTGATCGCCGAGGGGCGCAAGGCGCTCGGCATCACGCCGCGCAAGGTGAGCGACGAGGAGATCGTCGAGCGCTGCGTCTATGCGCTCGTGAACGAAGGCGCGCGCATCCTCGAGGAGGGGATCGCGGCGAAGGCCTCCGACGTGGACATGGTCTACCTCACGGGCTACGGCTTCCCGCTCTTTCGCGGCGGGCCCATGCTCTACGCCGACACCGTGGGCCTCGTGAACGTCGAGCGCGCCATGAAGCATTACCGCGAGACCACGGGCGACCCATTCTGGGAGCCCGCGCCGCTGCTGGCGCGGCTCGCCGCCGAAGGCAAGACCTTCAACTGATCCGGAGCACTGCCATGACCGAAGCCGTCATCGTTTCCACCGCGCGCACGGGTCTCGCCAAGAGCTGGCGGGGCGCCTTCAACATGACCCACGGCGCCACCTTGGGCGGGCACGTGGTGAAGGCCGCCGTCGAGCGCGCGAAGCTCGACCCCGCCGAGATCGAGGACGTGATCATGGGATGCGCCCTGCCCGAGGGCGCGACGGGCGGCAACATCGCCCGCCAGATCGCGATCCGCGCCGGGCTGCCGGTGACCGTGGCGGGCATGACGGTGAACCGCTTCTGCTCGTCGGGGCTGCAGACCATCGCCATGGCGGCGCAGCGCGTGATGACCGAGGGCGTGCCCGCACTGGTCGCGGGCGGCGTGGAGTCCATCTCGTGCGTGCAGCAGGAATCCAATCCCCACATGCGCCGCGAGCACTGGATCACCGAGCACAAGCCCGAGCTCTACTGGTCGATGCTCGAGACCGCGGAAACGGTCGCCAAGCGCTACGGCATCCCGCGCGAGAAGCAGGACGAGTACGGCGCGAGGAGCCAGCAACGCGCAGCCGCGGCCCAGGCCGCCGGCAAGTTCAGCGACGAGATCGTGCCCATGACGACCACGATGGGCGTGGCCGACAAGGAAAGCGGCCGGCTTTTCTCCAGGGAAGTGACGATCTCATCCGACGAGGGCATCCGCGCCGACACCACGTACGAGGGGGTCTCGAAGATCCGCCCCGCGCTGCCCGGGGGCGTCATCTCCGCGGGCAATGCAAGCCAGTTCTCCGACGGCGCGTCGGCGTGCGTCGTGATGAACGCGAAGCTCGCGGAGAAGAAGGGATTGAAGCCGCTGGGCATCTTCCGCGGCTTCGCGGTGGCCGGATGCGAGCCCGACGAGATGGGCATCGGGCCGGTGTTCGCGGTGCCGCGGCTCCTCGAGCGCGCGGGCCTCAAGGTGTCCGACATCGACCTCTGGGAGCTGAACGAGGCGTTCGCGGTCCAGGTGATCTACTGCCGCGACAAGCTCGGAATTCCCGACGACAGGCTCAACGTGGATGGTGGCGCCATCGCGGTGGGCCATCCATACGGCGTGTCGGGCGCGCGGCTCGTGGGCCATGCGCTCATCGAGGGCAAGCGCCGCGGCGCGAAGTATGTCGTCACCACCATGTGCATCGGCGGCGGCATGGGCGCGGCCGGCCTCTTCGAGGTGGCGTGATGAAGACGAGCCAGCTTTTCGAGCTGAAGGGCAAGGTGGCGCTCGTCACGGGTGGGTCGCGAGGCCTGGGGCTGCAGATCGCGACCGGGCTGGGCGAGATGGGCTGCAAGGTCGCCATCACGGCGCGCAAGGCCGACGAGCTCGCGGAAGCCTCGAAGCATCTCGGCGGCCTGGGCATCACCTGCCACACGGTCACGCACGACCTGTCCAAGCTCGACACGATCGCCGCGATGGTGGACGAGGTCGTGAAGAAGCTGGGCGACATCGACATCCTCGTGAACAACGCGGGGGCCACATGGGGTGCGAAGGCCGAGGAATATCCCGACGAGGCGTGGCGCAAGGTGATGACGCTCAACATCGACGCGATGTTCCATCTCTCGCGCGAGGTGGGCCGGCGCTGCATGATCCCGCGCAAGGGCGGGAAGATCGTGAACATCGCCTCCATCGCGGGCCTGCGCGGCGGGCCTTCGGACATGCACACCATCGCCTACAACACGTCGAAGGGCGCGGCGGTGAACTTCACGCGCGCGCTCGCCTCGGAATGGGGCCCGCACGGAATCAACGTGAACGCGGTGTGCCCGGGGTTCTTCCCCACGAAGATGGCCAACGGCATCCTGGAGCGCGTGGGAGAACGCGTGATCAAGTCCACGCCGCTTCGCCGCCTCGGGGGCGACGAGGACCTGAAGGGCGTCGCGGTGTTCCTCGCCTCGGATGCGGCGCGGCACATCACCGGCCAGTGCATCGCGGTCGACGGAGGCCAGAGCTCCTCGTGAGCGGCAACTTCGACAAGTTCACCGGCACGCGGCCGGTGGCGCCCCAGCACGCGTTCGACGTGGCGAGGCTCGCCGCGTGGATGCGCGAGCACGTGGACGATTCGATCCGCGAGCTTTCCGTCTCGCAGTTCAAGGGCGGCCAATCGAATCCCACGTATCTCGTGGACGGCGGCAAGCGCCGCTACGCCCTGCGCCGCAAGCCACCCGGGAAGCTGCTTCCCTCGGCGCACGCGGTGGATCGCGAGTACCGGGTGATGAAAGCGCTCGCCTCGACCGAGGTTCCCGTGCCGGCCATGCACGGCCTTTGCGAGGATCCGGAAGTGATCGGCACGGCGTTCTTCGTGTCCGACTACGTGCAAGGCCGGGTGCTGTGGGATCCGACGCTCCCCGAGCTTTCGAGGCAGGAGCGCGCCGCGCACTACGGCGAGCTGAACCGCGTGATCGCCGCCCTGCACGGCGTGGACTACGCCGCCGTGGGGCTCGCCGACTACGGCAAGCCGGGCAGCTACCTCGCGCGCCAGGTGGACCGCTGGACGCGCCAGTACCACGCCTCGGAGACCGAGAAGATCGAGGCGATGGACAACCTCATCGCGTGGCTGCCGGCGAACCTTCCCGCGGGCGAGGACACCTCGATCGTGCATGGGGACTACCGCATCGACAACGTGATCTTCCATCCCACCGAGCCGCGCATCCTCGCGGTGCTGGACTGGGAGCTCTCGACGCTCGGGCATCCGCTCGCCGATTTCGCATACCACTGCATGACGTGGCGCATGCCCGAAGGCGCCCATGGCCGCGGCCTCGCGGGCGCCGACCTTCCGTCGCTGGGCATTCCCACGGAGAAGGAATACGTCGCGATGTATTGCCGGCGCACGGGACGGGCCGAGGGAATTCCGCACTTCGACTATTACGTCGCCTTCAACATGTTCCGCCTGGCCGCGATCCTTCAGGGCGTGAAGGCGCGGGCGCTTCAGGGAAACGCCGCGAGCGCTGAGGCGCATGCGGCCGGGGCCAGGACACGAGCCATCGCCGAGGAAGGGTGGAGGCAAGCAGAGCGGGTACGAGGCTGAGGCAAGGCTTTGAAACGCGGATGGACGCAGATGTAGCGCAGAGGGAGAAAGGGGTGTGTTCGTGAGTGACTCGAGGGTCTGTTCCAAGCCAGCCACGGACGCTCCCGCCGCTCCTTTATCCGCGTTCATCCGCGCTACATCTGCGTTCATCTGCGTCCGCCGCCTTAACGAAAGCGCAGCGTAGAAAGAGGGAGAAGAAAATGGATTTCGCCTATTCGGCACGAACGAAGGAGCTCCAGCAGAAGCTCACCGCCTTCATGGAGGCGAACGTCTATTCCGCCGAGAAGGCGTTCCACGACGAGGTGGCGGCCAACCGCGCCGCGGGAAACCCGTGGAAGGCCACGAAGGTGGTCGAGGCGCTGAAGGAGAAAGCGCGGGCGCAGGGCCTCTGGAACCTCTTCCTCCCCGAGAGCGAATTGGGCGCGGGGCTCTCCAACCTCGAGTACGCGCCGCTTTGCGAGGTCATGGGCCGCTCGATCATCGGCCCCGAATCGTTCAACTGCAGCGCGCCCGACACGGGCAACATGGAAGTGCTGGTGCGCTACGCAACGCCCGAGCAGAAGAAGCAGTGGCTGGAGCCGCTGCTGGAGGGCAGGATCCGCTCCGCCTTCGCGATGACCGAGCCCGCGGTGGCCTCGTCGGACGCGACCAACATCGAGGCGCGCATCGAGCGCGACGGCGGCGATTTCGTGATCAACGGCCGCAAGTGGTGGACCACGGGCGCGCCCGACCCGCGCTGCAAGATCCTCATTTTCATGGGCAAGAGCTCGCCCGGCAATCCGAACAAGCACCAGCAGCAGTCGATGATCCTCGTTCCGATGGATGCGCCGGGCGTGAAGCTGCTGCGCGCGCTCACCGTCTTCGGCGACGACGATGCGCCCCACGGCCATGGCGAGATCGAATTCACCAACGTTCGCGTTCCTGCGGCGAACCTGCTCCTGGGCGAGGGCCGCGGATTCGAGATCGCGCAGGGGCGCCTGGGCCCGGGGCGCATCCACCACTGCATGCGCACCATCGGCGTCGCCGAGCGCGCGCTCGAGCTCATGTGCAGGCGGGTGAAGACCCGCGTGGCCTTCGGCAAGCCCGTTTCCGAGCGCACCGTCACGCTGGAGCGCATCGCGCAGGCGCGCATCATGATCGACCAGGCGCGCCTGCTCACGCTGAACGCCGCATGGATGATGGATACCGCCGGCAACAAGGTGGCGCGCAAGGAAATCGCGATGATCAAGGTGGCGGCGCCCGAGATGGCGCTGCAGGTGATCGACTGGGCGATGCAGGCGCACGGCGCCGCGGGTGTCTCGGGCGACTTCCCGCTCGCGGCGATGTATGCGCACACGCGAACGCTGCGCCTCGCCGACGGGCCCGACGAGGTCCACCGCAACCAGATCGGCCGGCTGGAGCTCGCCCGCCATGGCTGAGGCGACGCAATCGCGCGAGCGCGCGCACTTCTCGGTGTGGCCGTCGTACGTCCCCCGAAGCCTCGACCTCCCGGCCAACAGCATCTGGGAGAACCTCGAGATCAGCAGCCGGCGCCACCCCGGCAAGCCCGCCTTCATCTGCTACGACAGCCCGATCACGTACGCGGAGCTGCGCCGGGACGCCGAGCGCCTGGCGGGCTTCCTGCAGAAGCGATGCGGCGTGGCGAAGGGCGACCGCGTCATCCTCTACGCGCAGAACAGCATCAACTTCGTGATCGCGTACTACGCGATCCTGCGCGCCGACGCGGTGGTGGTCCCGTTGAACCCCATGAACCTCACCGAGGAGCTGCGCCGCTACGCGAAGGACTGCTCGCCCAGGGCGGCGATCGTGGCCCAGGAGCTGTGGCCGCGCGCCGAGCCCCTCGCCACGGACAAGACCTTCCCCCAGGTGGTGGTCGCGTCGTACAAGGATTACCTCGGCAAGCCCACGACGATCAACGTGCCCGATGCGTTCAAGCTCGAGCGCCAGGCGATCGCGGGAGAGAACGTGACGCCCTGGCACGAGGCGCTCGCCGCGAACCTCGGGCCAGGGCCGCACACGGCCGGGCTCGACGACCTTTGCGTGATGCCCTACACGTCGGGCACGACGGGCGAGCCCAAGGGCTGCATGCATTCGCACCGCTCGGTGATGCACACCACCGTCTCGGGAGCGGAATGGTTCAGGACGCTCCCCGAGGTCGTGTACCTCGGCGTGCTGCCGTACTTCCACGTGACCGGCATGCAGGGCGCCATGAACCAGCCGATCTACATGGGCAGCACCGTCGTGATGCTGCCGCGGTGGGACCGCGAGGCCGCGGGCGCGCTCATCAGCCGCTACAAGGTGCAGGCGTGGACGCTCATCCCGACGATGGTCGTGGATCTCCTCGCGAGCCCGAACGCGACGAGCTTCGACTTCTCGAGCATCCAGCGCATGACGGGCGGCGGCGCGGCGATGCCGGAGGCGGTGGCCACCCGCCTCATCGAGATGTGCGGCATCCGCTTCGTCGAGGGGTACGGCCTCACGGAGACCATGGCGCCCTCGCACATCAACCCGCCCGACCGGCCCAAGAAGCAGTGCCTGGGCATTCCCATCTTCGATACCGACGCGATGGTGGTCGACCCCGAGACGCTCGCGGAGCTGCCCACGGGCGAAGTGGGTGAGATCGTCTCGAGCGGTCCCCAGGTCTTCCTCGGCTACTGGGGCAAGCCCGAGGCCACGAAGGCGGCCTTCTTCGAGCGCGCAGGCCGCAAGTACTTTCGCACCGGCGACCTGGGTCGCGTGGACGAGGAGGGCTACTTCTTCCTGGTCGATCGGCTGAAGCGCATGATCAACGCGGCCGGCCTCAAGGTGTGGCCGGCCGAGGTGGAATCGACGCTCTATGGGCATCCCGACATCCAGGAGGCGTGCGTGATCGCCGCCAAGGACGCTCGCAAGGGCGAATGCGTGAAGGCGGTCGTGGTGCTGAAGCCCGCGCGCCGCGGCCAGGTGAGCGCCGAGGAGATCATCGCGTGGGCGCGCACGAAGATGGCCGCGTACAAGGTGCCCGCGGTCGTCGCCTTCGAGGAGTCGCTGCCGAAATCCGCGACCGGGAAGATCCAGTGGCGGCTGCTGCAGGAGCGCGAGGCGGCGGGCTAGAACTCCTCCCACTCCGCGTCGCGGGCCGGGGCGGCTTCCAGCCGGCGAGCAGCGACGGGCTTGCGTGGCGGAGCGGCCTCTTCGGAGACGCTGGCCCGCGCGCGCCCCGGCGACTCGAGCTGTCCCGCGAGCCTGAAGAACGCGGCCGATTGCTCGAGGCGCGACGCCTGCCGGCGCAAGCCCTCCGCGGAGGCGGCCGAATGCGCGACCATCGCGGCGTTGTCCTGCGTCACGCGCTCCAGGTTGCCCATCGCCTGGCTCACCTGCGCGATGCCCGAGCTCTGCTCCTCGGTCGTGTGCGCGATGTCGGCCAGGCCGAGCGACATCGCCTTCACGCCCGAGAGCACTTGCGCCATGGTGGTCCCGGCTTGGCCGGCGAGCTTCGCGCCCCCGTCGATCTGCGCCACGGATTCGCCGATGAGCGACTGGATTTCCTTGGCGGCTTCCGCGCATCGCTGCGCCAGCAGCCGCACTTCCGCGGCGACCACCGCGAAGCCGCGGCCCTCGGCGCCGGCGCGCGCGGCTTCCACCGCGGCGTTGAGCGCGAGCAGGTTGGTCTGGAACGCGATGGTGTTCACGACGCTGGTGATGTCGGCGATGCGCCGCGCCGAGGCCTGGATGTCGGACATCGTGGTGGCCACGGCGTCCACGACCCGGCCCGCGTCGCCTGCGATGCGCGACGTCGACCCGGCCTGCTCGTTGGCGGCCCTGGTGTTGGCCGCGTTCTGCCGGATGGCCGCCGCGATCTCCTCGAGGGAGGCGGCCGTCTCCTCCAGCGTGGAGGACTGCTCCTCGGTGCGCGTCGAGAGGGCGGCGTTGCCGCGCGCGATGTCCGACGATCCGGTGAGCACCGCCTGGCCCGCTTCGCGCAGCTCGCTCGCGATGCCGCGCAAGCTCTGCTGCATGTCCACGAGGGACCTCGCGAGCGCCGTGATCTCGTCGCGGCCCGTCGGCGCGAAGTCCGTCGTGAGGTCGCCCGAGGCGATGCGCTCGGCGCCCAGGCGCGCCGCCGCCACGGGATCGATGATCGAGCGCGAGACGAGCACGGCGGCCACGACGGCGGCGAGGATTCCCGCGGCCATGAGCGCGATCACGAGCAGGCGCACGTGCGTCACGGTGGCGAGCGCGTCGCGTCTCGCATTCTCGAGGCCCGCCTTCTGCAGCGCCACGAACGCGCCGACGGCGGCCGAGTATTCCGCGGCGATGGGCACCAGCTCGTCCTTGATGAGGGAGTTCATGTCCTCGCCGAAGGACTTGTGCTCCATGAGGTGGGCGACCTTGTCGTCGTACTTGCCGCCCGCGGCCGCCACCGAATCGAGGACCTTGCGCGCTTCGCCCGGCGGCGTGATCTGCCCGAGGCGCGCCTGGGTGTCGCGAATGCGGGCCCGGGACGCCTTGCCTTCTTCCTGCATGCGCTTGGCGATGACCTCGTCGGTGAACTGGAGGACCGCCTGGGTGCGCACGAGGTTGGTGGCGATGCCCGTCTCGAGCTCCGCGGCGAGGGAAAGGCGCGCGGCCTCCTCGGAGACGAGGCCGTCGATGGTGGCCGCGAGCGACCCGAGGCTCCAGGCCGCGACGGCGGCCGCGAGACCGGCCAGCACGACCACGAAGATGAATCCCGCGGCGAGCCGCACTCCCACGCTCACCGCGCGAATCGGGCTCGTCAGCCTGGCCAGCATGGCGGATTCTCCAGGGGGGCGCACGCCCTACCCTGCCACGAATGGCGCGCGGCGAGAAGTGACTTCGGTCACATCGCCGAAGGAAAACGGGCACCGGCGAAACGGGAGTAGAATTCAAACGCCCGTTTGAATTCCTCCCCCGTGCGATGGCCACCACACTCCCCGAGAACGAGCAGCCCATGCTTCGCATCGTGCCCATGCCCGCGGACACCAACGCGCACGGCACGATCTTCGGGGGATGGGTCATGGCGCAGGTCGACGTCGCGGGCAGCATCCCGGCCTGGTCGCGCGCGCAAGGCCCCGTCGTGACCGTCGCCGTGAACTCGTTCGTGTTCAAGGAAGCGGTGTTCGTGGGCGACCTCGTGAGCTTCTATGCGCGCGTGCTCAAGGTCGGCCGCACCTCGATCACCGTGGACGTGGAGGTCTTCGCCCAGCGCCGCCGCGACGGAAAATCCGAGGCGGTGCGGGTGACCGAGGCGCAACTCACATACGTGGCGGTGGACGAGCGGCGCCAGCCGCGGCTCGTTCCCGCGAAGGCGGAGGAATGAGATGAGCGAAGTGACGGACAAACCGAAATTGGGCCCCGGTCCATTGCCGCAGGGCGGCGCCACGGGCGACAAGGCGGACGAAGCGAGGATGTTGATCCGCAAGGCCGCCGTCCTCGGCGCGGGCGTGATGGGCGCGCAGATCGCGGCGCACCTCGCCAATGCCAACGTGCAGCCGATCCTCTTCGATCTGCCTTCGAAGGAAGGAAAGGACAAGTCCGCCATCGCGGTGAAGGCGATCGAGGGCCTGGCAAAGCTCAACCCGAGCCCCCTCGCCAGCGCATCGGCCGTGAAGCAGATCACGCCGGCGAACTACGACGAGCACCTGGCCCTCCTCGCCGAATGCGACCTCGTGATCGAGGCGATCAGCGAGCGCATGGACTGGAAGAAGTCGCTCTTCGAGAAGGTGGCGCCGCACATCGCGCCCGGTGCGATCTTCGCGTCGAACACGTCCGGCCTGTCGATCACCGGGCTGTCGAAGACGCTTCCGGGGGAGCTGCGCAAGCGCTTCTGCGGCATCCACTTCTTCAACCCGCCGCGCTACATGCGGCTGGTGGAGATCGTCCCCACGGCCGAGACCGATCCCGCGATCCTCGACCGGCTGGAGACCTTTCTCACCACCACGCTCGGCAAGGGCGTGATCCGCGCCAAGGACACGCCGAACTTCGTCGCCAACCGCGTCGGCGTCTTCTCGATGCTCGCGACGATGCACCACACGGTGGCCTTTGGCCTGGGCTTCGACGAGGTCGACGCGCTGACCGGCCCCGCGATCGGCCGCAGCAAGAGCGCCACCTATCGCACCGCCGACGTCGTGGGCCTGGACACCATGGCGCACGTGGTGAAGACCATGGGCGATACGCTTCCCGCCGATCCGTGGGCCGCGTTCTACCAGGCTCCCGAGTGGCTCGCGCAACTCGTCGCCAAGGGCGCGCTGGGCGCCAAGACCAAGGCGGGCGTGTACACCAAGAAGGGCAAGGACATCCTCGTCCTCGACCTCGCGAAGAAGGACTATCGCGTGTCCGCCGGCGCGGTCGCCGGCGAAGTGCAGGCGATCCTCGAGGAAAGGAATCCCGCCGACCAGCTCTCGAGGCTGCGCGCCTCGAAGAATCCGCAGGCGCAGTTCCTCTGGGCGATCTTCCGCGACGTGTTCCACTACGTCGCCGTGCACCTGGGCGACATCGCGCATTCGGCGCGCGACGTGGATTTCGCGATCCGCTGGGGCTTCGGCTGGCAGCGCGGCCCCTTCGAGCTCTGGCAGGCGGCCGGATGGCAGGAGGTCGCGCAGATGATCGCCGAGGACATCGCCGCGGGCCGTGCGATGGTGAAGGCGCCGCTTCCGGCGTGGGTCACCGATGGCCGGCAGGGCGTGCATTCCCGCGAAGGCTCGTACAGCGCCGAGACCGGGAAGATGGTGCCGCGCTCGAAGCTCGCCGTGTACTCCCGCCAGCTCTTCCCCGAGACCGTGATCGGCGAGAAACCCGCCGACCGCGGCACGACCGTCTTCGAAGACGACGGCGTGCGCATGTGGCACCAGGGCGACCGGATCGCGATCGTCTCGTTCAAGAGCAAGATGCATTCGCTGGGCTACGAGGTGCTGCGGGGCCTGAACCGCGCCATCGACGAGGCCGAGAAGCATTTCGACGCGCTCGTCATCTGGCATGACGCGCCGTTCGCCGTGGGCGCGAACCTGAAGGCCGCGATCGAATCGCTCAAGGCCGGGAAGTTCGACGATTTCGAGAAGATGGTGGCGCTCTTCCAGCAGACCTCCCAGCGGCTGAAATACAGCCTCGTGCCGACGGTGGCTGCGGTGGAGGGCATGGCGCTGGGCGGCGGCTGCGAATTCGTGATGCACTCCCAGCGCGCCGTGGTGGCGCTCGAAAGCTACATCGGGCTGGTGGAAGCCGGCGTGGGCCTGCTTCCCGCGGGCGGAGGGCTCAAGGAATTCGCCGAGCGCGCGGTCGCGTGGGCCAAGGGCGGCGATACCTTCCCCGAGCTGCAACGCGTCTTCAAGCAGGTCGCGATGGGGGAGGTCTCGAAGAGCGCCGAGAGCGCCCGCGAGATGGGTTACCTCAAGCCGGGCGACCTCGTGATCTTCCACCCTGCGGAATTGCTGTACGTCGCCAAACAGCAGGCGCGCGCGATGGCCGAGTCGGGCGTGCGCCCGGCGTTGGCGCCCGCGCAGATCCCGGTGGCGGGCGACACGGGCGTCGCGACCCTCAAGATGATGCTCGTGAACATGAAGGAGGGCGGCTTCATCTCGGACCACGACTACGAAATCTCCTCGCGGATCGCGGAGGTTCTGTGTGGCGGCGAGGTCGAGCCCGGCAGTAACGTGGACGAGAAGTGGCTGCTGGACCTCGAGCGGCGCAACTTCGTCGAGCTCGCGAAGACGCCCAAGACCCAGGAACGCATCGAATACATGTTGAAGAACGGCAAGCCGTTGAGGAATTGACGTCGTCCCCGTGAAGACGGGGACCCAACCAAGGCCGCAAGGGAGGATCCATGGAGGTGACCTTGATTCGGCGCTACCTGCAGCCGTCGCCCACGCTGCGCTGGCATCCGTGGGCGCCGCTCGCCGCCGGGCTGCTGCTGCTCGCCTTCGTCTTCTATCTCGGGGCGCTGTGGGGCTTCCACGCCTCCAGCCGGGTGTTCTGGTCGGGCGCCGTCTCGGAAAGCGCATCGGACGTCTTCTTCCGCTACGACCTGCAGGAGAAGCGTCCCGCGGAGGCGCTGCGGCGCGAGGCGGGCAAGCTCGACGCGGCGGTCGTGCGTTACGCGCATCGCGAAGCGAATCCGCCGGGCACGCTGGCGAAATGGCGCGATGCGCTCGAAAGCCGCGCGTTTTTCCGGGGCATGGACGTGTCGGGAATGAATCGCGACTACGCGGTGAAGCTTGCCGAGCTGCGCCTCGCGCAATATTCTCCGGCGAATCCACGCTGGCAGGTCACCGCGTCCTGGTGCGACGAGCTTCACCGGTACGCGCGCGGGGAACGCAACCTGCTCGCCGACTATCGCCCGGTAGCCGAGGCCTACTCCCGGGTCCTCGGCCGCACCGTGCGCGCGGAAGAGCTCGCGCCGGCCGTCCCGGGCGGGAAATGCGACTTTTGAGGGCCCGACCATGACCAAGCAAGTCCAGGACGCCTACATCGTCGCCGCGATCCGCACGCCCGTCGGCAAGGCGCCGCGCGGAATGTTCCGCCACGTGCGACCCGACGACATGCTCGCGCACGTGCTGAGGGGCGTGCTCGCGAAAGTGCCGTCGCTCGACCCGCACGAGATCGCCGACGTGATCGTCGGCTGCGCCATGCCCGAAGCCGAGCAGGGCATGAACGTGGCGCGCATCGGCGTGCTGCTCGCGGGGCTTCCCGACACCGTGCCCGCCATGACCATCAACCGGTTCTGCTCCTCCGGCGTCCAGGCGGTCGCACTCGCCGCGGACAGGATCCGCACGGGCGACGACGACGTGGTGATCGCCGCGGGCACCGAATCGATGTCCATGGTGCCGATGATGGGCAACAAGATCGCGTTGAACGACGCCGTCTTCCGGAACAACGAGAACGTGGGCATCGCCTACGGCATGGGCATCACCGCGGAGAACGTCGCCAGCCAGTGGAAGGTGAGCCGCGAGGACCAGGATGCGTTCGCCGTCGCGAGCCACCAGAAGGCGGCGCGGGCGATCGCCGCGGGAGCCTTCCGCGAAGAGATCCTTCCCTACGAAATCTCGTCGGCCACGCCCGACCTGGTCTCGGGCAAGGTCGTCACGCGAAGGCGCGTGGCCGATACCGACGAGGGGCCCCGTCCCGACACCAGCGCGGAAACCCTCGCGAAGCTCCGGACGGTGTTCGCGGTGAAGGGCAGCGTCACCGCGGGCAACAGCTCGCAGATGTCCGACGGCGCGGCCGCGGTGATCCTCATGGGCGAGAAAGCGCTCAGGAAGCACAACGTGACGCCCCTCGCCCGGTTCGTGGGCTTCGCGGTCGCGGGCGTGCCGCCCGAGATCATGGGAATCGGCCCGATCAAGGCGATCCCGAAGGTTCTTTCGCAGAGCGGAATTAGGAAGGAAGACCTGGACTGGATCGAGCTGAACGAGGCTTTCGCCGCCCAGTCGCTTGCCGTCATCCGGGACCTGGGCCTGGATCCGTCCAAGGTCAATCCGCAGGGCGGAGCGATCGCCCTCGGGCACCCGCTGGGCGCCACCGGAGCGGTGCGCACGGCGACACTGGTCCACGGCATGAAGCGTGCCGGGGCGAAGTACGGGATGGTCACGATGTGCATCGGCACCGGAATGGGCGCCGCGGGGGTTTTCGAGTCGCTGCGTTGAATGCACAATACGTTTCAAAGTCACATGTCGCGCCAACAACAACGAATCTAAGAGAGGAGAGCCACCCGATGAAAGTCTCCCGGCCTGCCTTGAAGCCGCTCGCCCTGGCGATCGCGCTCGCGGGCGCAGCCCCCGCGTACGCGCTTGAATTCAATTTCGACAACGACGCACGCCTGAACGTCGACACCACCATCACCTACGGGATCGCCATTCGCACCGAGAGCCAGGACCCCGCGCTCATCGGCATCGCGAACGGCGGCACGTCTCGTTCCGTGAACGAGGACGACGGCGACCTGAACTTCCAGAAGAACAAGGCGTTCTCGAACCTCATCAAGGCCACGACCGACGTCGAGGGCAAGTGGAAGAATTACGGCATCTTCCTGCGAGGCTCGTGCTACTACGACTTCGACCTGCACGACAGCGACAAGCTGGGACCCACCGGCAAGGATCGCCTGGGCTCCGACTGCATCGGCCTGGACGGCTTCGTGAGCGGCAACTTCGAGCCGGCCGGCAAGAACCTGCACGTGCGCGTCGGGCGCCAGGTGATCAGCTGGGGCGAGAGCACGTTCATTCCCGGCGGCATCAACGTGATCAACGCCGTGGACGTCTCGAAGCTGCGAATCCCGGGCTCCGAGCTCAAGGAAGCGCTCCTGCCCACGTCCGCCATCTGGGCGAGCCAGGAGCTTTCGAAGTCGACGACGATCGAGGGCTTCTATCTCGGCAACTGGGACAAGGTCCGCCTCGACCCGCGCGGCTCCTATTTCTCCAACAACGACGTGCTGTCCGACGACGCGGACCGGCTCATCGTGTCCTTCGGCCGCCGCCGCGACGAGCACACGCCGCCCGGCAACCCGGTGCCGCCCGGAATTCCGGGGCTGAGCGCCGCCGCCGTGGGCCTGTACGGCCCGTTCGATCCCGCCGCGTCCGTCTGGCTGCCGCGCACCGCCGACCACAACCCGAGCGACAGCGGGCAGTACGGCGTGGCGATGCACTTCTTCGCGCACGAGTTCAACAACACGGAATTCGGCGCGTACTTCATGAACTACCACAGCCGCACGCCGATCCTGTCGGCCGTTCGGGGTACCACGACCTCGGTGCTCACCGGCGGCCCGCTGATCGCGCCGATCTGCGGCGTACCGGCGCTGGTGGCGCTTTGCGCCACCGGCACGGCGAACTACTACGCCGAGTACCCCGAGAACATCCGGATGTTCGGCCTGTCGTTCAACACCGCCGGCCCGTGGGGCGTGGCGCTGCAGGGCGAGTACTCGTATCGCCCGAACCAGCCGCTGCAGCTCGCCGGCGCGGAAGTCATCCTCGCATCCCTGGGGCTGCCCAACCTCATCACCGGCTACACGCAGATCCCGGGCGCGCCCGCGGGCGCCACCGCCGCGGCGCTCGTGCCGGCCGGAAGCGTGATCGAAGGCTACCGGCGCGTGAAGATGAGCCAGGCGCAGATGACCGCGACCAAGTCGTTCCCCAACGTCCTCGCCTCCGAGCAGCTGATCCTCCTCGGCGAGGTGGGCATGAACTACTTCCACAACCTGCCGAGCGACCTCAAGTTCTCGGGCCCGGCCACGTACCTGCCGGCCACGGCGTTCGGCGCGGTCGTGGGCAGCGCGTACTCCGTGCAGAACGAGGGCTTCACGACGCAGAGCTCGTGGGGCTACCGCCTCGCGGGCCGGCTGGAATACGCCAACATGCTCTACGGCGGCAACGTCTCGCCGCGGCTCGCGTTCTCGCATGACGTGCACGGCGTGGGCCCGAACTTCAACCAGGATACGAAGTCGGCCTCGCTCGGCGTGTCGTGGGATTACCAGCGCAAATGGCTCGTCGACCTCCAGTACACGACGTTCTTCGGCGGGCGCACTTACTGCGGCACCGACGCGCCGCCGGCCGGCTCGAGCGTCACCCCCGGACAGCCCGCGAGCTGGTGCTCGAGCGCCAACCCGCTCAAGGACCGCGACTTCTATTCCTTCAGCGTGAGCTACTCGTTCTAGCCCGCCCACCTAAAAAACACGAGGAGAAACCTTATGTCGAAGAAAACCTGGGCGGCGCTGGCGATAGGCGCTGCCGTCACCTCGCCGGCGTGGGCCGAGCTGTCCGCCGCCGATCTTGCCAAGCTGGGCACCACGCTCACGCCGATGGGCGCCGAAAAGGCCGGCAACGCCTCCGGATCGATTCCCGCATGGGACGGCGGCATCACCAAGCCTGTCGCGGGCTACGTCGAGGGCGGCCATTATCCCGACCCGTTTCCCAACGACAAGCCGCAGATGACGATCGACCAGGGCAACGTCGACAAGTACCGGGACAGCTTGTCGCCGGGCACGGTCGCGATGATCAAGAAGTATCCCGACTACAAGCTGCCGGTGTACCAGACGCGCCGCACGGCGGCCTTCCCGCAATGCCACTACGAGGAGACCAAGCAGTGCGCCGCGAAGGCACAGCTCGCGCCCGGCGGCAACGGCGTGGTGGGATGCAACGGCGGCGTGCCGTTCCCGGAGCCGAAGAACGGCAACGAGGCGATCTGGAACACGGAGCTTCGCTATGCGGGCGACACCTACGCGCTCGACTGGGACCAGGCCGCGGTCACCCGCTCGGGCGACTACACGATGGTGAAGTTCGACTACGAGTACGACTTCTCGTACGGCAACTGCTCGAAGCCCGCCTCGCAGCGCGAGCCCAACAAGAAGCTGAACTACCTCCAGTCGGTCACCGCGCCGGCGCGCCTCGCGGGCTACATCCTGCTGGTGCACGAGACCGTGGACCAGGCGAAGGAGCCGAGGAGCGCGTGGACGTACAACCCGGGGCAGCGCCGCGTGCGCCTGGCGCCCAACGTCGCCTACGACAATCCCGGCACGGCCGCCGACGGGCTGCGCACCAACGACGACTTCGGAATGTACAACGGGGCCACCGACCGCTACGACTGGAAGCTCGTCGGCAAGAAGGAGATCTACGTCCCCTACAACTCCTACCGGCTCACGGACCCGAAATACAAGTATTCGGACATCCTCAAGCCCGGCCACATCAACGAGGACCTGTCGCGCTGGGAGCTGCACCGGGTCTGGGTGGTCGATTCCACGCTCAAGCAGGGGACCAGCCACATCTACGCGCGGCGCACGTTCTACATCGACGAGGATAGCTGGGCGATCCTGCTCATCGACAAGTACGACGCGCGCGGCGAGCTCTGGCGCACCGCCGAGCTGCACAACGAGATCTGGTACAACGTCCCGATGTTCTACGCCGCCGTCGAGGTGCACAACGACCTGCAGTCGGGCCGCTACATCGCCATGGGCTTGAGCAACGAGGAGAAGAAGATCTACGAGCCGATCAAGCGCTCGCCGGGCGACTACACGCCGGCCAACCTGCGCGGGGCGGGCACCCGGTAGCGAGGCTCTCCTGAGAAAGGCACTCCGTGCCGCAGCCACCGGCTGCGGCATTTTCTTTTTCGCGGCGGCGCATCCCGCGCAGATCCTGCCCGAGTCGGGGACGATTCCCGCGGCGACGGTGCAGCGCCTGGTCCTGCTCGACGCGCGCCGCGTGGGCGAGCGCATCGTCGCGGTGGGCGACCACGGCTACATCGTGCTCTCCGACGATGGCGGCAAGAGCTGGCGGCGCGCCAAGGCGCCGGCCGCGCCGCTGCTGACCGCGGTCGATTTCGAGGGGAAGGCCGGCATCGCCGTGGGGCACGACACCACGATCCTGCAAAGCGACGACGGCGGCGCGACCTGGGTGCAGCGTTTCTCGGCGCCCAAGGAGCAGGGGCCCTTGCTCGACGTGGCGTTCGCGTCCAGGGACCTGGCGATCGCGGTGGGCGCGTACGGCGCCTACTACGAGAGCAACGACGGCGGCAGGACCTGGGCGCAGCGCAAGATCACCCAGGACGACAAGCATTTCAACGCGATCCTGCCGCTGGGCGAAGGACGCCTCATGATCTTCGGCGAGGCGGGAACGATCCTCGCCTCGAGCGACTGGGGAAGGACGTGGGCGCCGGTCGCCTCGCCCTACCAGGGCTCCTTCTTCGGCGCGCAGTCGGCGGCGGACGGCGCGATCGTCGCCTTCGGCATGCGCGGGCACGTCTACCGCACCTCCGACCGGGGGCGCACGTGGCAGCAGGTGGAGACGAAGTCGCTCGCGTCCTTCCTCGGCGCCGAGCGGCTCGCCGACGGCGCGCTCGTGCTCGCGGGAACCCTCGGCACGGCGCTCGTGAGCCGCGACAACGGCGTGACCTTCCAGCCCATCCAGACACACACGACCCGCGTGCTCGCCAAGCCGCTCGCCGGCGGGCCGTCGTCCATCTTCCTCTTCGGCGAAGCGGGGCCGCGGGAAGCCCCCCTCGCGCAACGGCCTTGAGCCTCGATCGCGTGATCCAGGCGGTCTCGACCGCCATCTTCCAGCACCGCCGGGTGTGGCTCGCGGTGTTCGCGGTCGCCACCGCGCTCTTCGCGCTATCCGCCTCCCGGCTCGCCGTGGACGCGGGGTTCAGCAAGATGGTGCCGCTCAGCCATCCCTACATGCAGGTGTACCGCCAGTACGAGAAGGAGTTCGGCGGCGCCAACCGCGTGGCGATCGCGCTCATGCAGAAGGACGGCGACATCTTCGAGAAGGGCTACATGGCGAAGCTGAAGGGCCTCACCGACGACGTGTTCCTGCTGAACGGCGTCGACCGCCCCACGGTGAAGTCGCTCTTCACGCCGAACACGCGCTTCATCGAGGTGGTGGAGGAGGGCTTCGCGGGCGGCAACGTCATTCCCGCGACCTTCCAGGGAACGCCCGCGGACCTCGCCACCGTCCGCAACAACGTTGAGAAGTCCACCGAGGTGGGCCGCACCGTCGCGACCGATTTCTCGGGCGCGCTCGTGGTGGCGGGCCTCCTCGAGATCGACCCGCAGACCGGGAAGAAGCTCGACTACTTCGACCTCGCCTCGCGCCTCGAGGAGCTGCGCGCGAAGTACGCCGGCGGCAACCAGACCGTGCACATCATCGGCTTCGCGAAGGCGGTGGGCGACATCCACGAGGGCGCCCGCGGCGTGATCTTCTTCTTCGGCGTGGCGTTCCTGATCACGCTCGCGCTCATGTTCTGGTTCGTGAAGGACCTGAAGCTCACGCTGGTGGCGCTGGTGGTCGCGATGATGCCGGTGCTGTGGCTGCTGGGGACGCTTCCCGTGCTGGGCTTCGGCATCGATCCCCTCTCGATCCTCGTGCCCTTCCTGATCTTCTCCATCGGCGTGTCGCACGCCGTGCAGATGACCAAGACGTGGGAGCGCGAGGTGGTCGCCGGCTTCGACGGGCTCACCGCGGCTCGCCACGCATTCGCGCGGCTCTTCATCCCGGGCACGCTGGCGCTCCTCACCAACGTCCTCGGCTTCGCGGTGATCATGCTGATCCCCATCGACATCGTGCGCGAGCTGGGCATCACGGCCTCGCTCGGCGTGGGCTGGATGATCCTCACCAACAAGGCGCTCCTGCCGATCCTCCTTTCGTACCTGAGGCTCTCGAAGGGCGCCGTTCACCGCGAGGCGTACCAGGAAAGCCGTGCCCATGCGGTCTGGCGCGCGGCCGCCCATTGCGTGGACCCGGGCCGCGCCCGCGTCATCGTGCTCGCGGCGATCGCGATCCTCGCCCTCGGCCTCTGGCAGGCGCACCACCTGAAGGTCGGCGACTACGGCATCGGCGTGCCGGAGCTTCGGCCCGATTCGCGATACAACCTCGACAACGGGAAGATCGTCGAGAAGTTCGCCATCGGCGTGAACACGCTGGGCGTGGTGGCGCAGACCCACGACCTCCAGGGCGCCTGCACGCGCTACGACGTGATGAGCACCATCGAGCGCTTCGACTGGTACATGCAGAACATTCCCGGGACGCAGTCGGTGATCTCGCTGCCGGGCATGGCGAAGGTCGTGAACGCCGGCTTCAACGAGGGCAACCCGAAGTGGCGGCAGCTTCCGCGAGACCCGCAGGTGATGGCGCAGTCGGTGTCGCCCATCGACACCTCGACGGGCCTGCTCAATCCCGAGTGCAGCGCGATGCAGGTGCTCGTGAACACCACCGACCAGCAGGGCGAGACCATCGCGCGGCTGGTCGCGGCGGTGAAGGCCTTCTCCGCGGAAAACGACACGCCGCAGCTCCAGTTCAAGCTCGCCACCGGAAACATGGGCGTGGCCGCCGCGACCAACGAGGCCGTGGACAAGGCGCGCTGGGAGATGAACTTCGCGATCTTCGGCGCGCTGCTGGTGATGTGCATGGTCACCTTCAGGAGCCTGCGCGCCACGCTCTGCATCCTGATCCCGCTCGCGATCGTCTCGGTGCTCTGCGAGGCGCTGATGCCCACGCTCGGCATCGGACTCAAGGTCTCGACGCTTCCGGTGATCGCGCTCGGGGTGGGGGTGGGAGTGGACTACGGCATCTATCTCTACGACCGCATCGAGAAGCACCTCGAGGAGGGCAAGGACCTCGCGACGGCCTTCTACGAGGCGCTGAACGAGCGCGGCACGGCGATGGTGTTCACGGCGGTGACGATGACGATCGGCGTGGCGACCTGGTCCTTCTCGGCGCTCAAGTTCCAGGCCGACATGGGCGTGCTCCTCGCCTTCATGTTCTTCCTCAACATGGTGGGGGCGCTCTTCCTGCTGCCCGCTCTCGCGGCGTTCCTGCTGGGGCGCGCGGCGCGAAGGCGAGCGGGCTAAGGCAATGCAT
>DATBEA010000208.1:0-1831 GCA_036276215.1 Usitatibacter sp. | reverse complement strand
GAGGAGGTGCGCCATGCCCGTCTCGCCGTAGTTCTCCATGCGGCTCCCGACGAGGTAGGTCATGTTCACCGTGACCGTGGGCTTGGTGACGTCGGGGAAGAGCAGGAAGCGGAAGCCGTTGGCATCGACGCGGTATTCGGTGATGCCTTCGACGCTCGTGATCTTCGAGATGCCCTTCACGCCGCTGGGCGTGCCGCGGACCGGCGTCGCACCCTGGCCGACGGCGGCGGGGGTGGGCGTTGCCTCGGGGGATGGGGCCGCCGTCGTCGGCGCGCCCGGGGTAACAACGGGTTTCGATGGCGGTGCGGGTTTCGGGGGCGCGGGCGGTGGAGACTTCGGTGGTGCTTGCGGCTCCGCGGGCGGGGGTGTGGTGGCGGTCGATTGCGCGAACGCAAAGGGCGTCGCGCAGGCGAGGACGACAGCCAGCAGACAGCTACGCAGCAGGGGGATCATGTATTCTCCAGACAGCCGAACAACGTATAAATTCAGGCTTTCCGCGTTTATGCCTACCGGAAACATTCGTTGGCAGAGCCTCATCCAGACCGCGCCCGACGAAGACTCGGTGATCGCCCTGGTGCGGCGCTACTTGGGCACGCTGAGCGACGCGGAAGTGAAGCGCCTGCCCACGGGCTGCCGCCCCACATTGCCCAGCAACCGTGAAGAGATCGCTTCGTGGGCGGTCACGATGATGCGCGCCGAGATGGGCTACAAGGGCGATGGCGACACCGCGTCGCTGCTGCAGCAGATGGCGGTGGTGTTCTCGGAGGCGTCCACGCGCTTCGCGCAGCTCGCGCAGCAACGCCGGGACCTGGGGCCGCAGAGCTAGGAGCGGCGACGGCGCGCCTCGTAGAGGCAGATCCCGCTCGCCACCGAGACGTTCAGGCTTTCCACCGCGCCCCTCATCGGGATCGATACCAGCAGGTCGCAGCTGTCGCGCGTAAGGCGCCGCAGCCCCTCGCCTTCGGCGCCGAGCACCATCGCGAGCGCACCCTCGAGCTTCGCCTGGTAGATCGATTCCTTCGCCGAATCGTCGGCGCCGACGAGCCAGATGTTCTTGTCCTTGAGATCGCGCATGGTGCGGGCGAGGTTCGTGACCACGATGTAGGGCACGCTCTCGGCCGCACCCGAGGCGACCTTGATCGCCGCGGTGGTGAGGCCCACGCTCCTGTCCTTGGGCGCGATCACCGCATGGGCTCCGGCGCCGTCGGCAACCCGCAGTGCCGCGCCGAGGTTGTGGGGATCCTGCACGCCGTCGAGGATGAGGAGCAGCGGCGGCTCCGTGAGGCTTTCGAGCACGTCCTCGATGAACTTGGGCATGTCGAGCTCTTCGGCCTGCGCCACCACGCCCTGGTGGCGAACGCCGCCCGACATTCCGTCGAGGCGCTTCATGTCCACCGCGATCACCCGGATGTCGAGGCGCTTGGCGAGGTCGCGAAGGTCCTTCGCCCGCGCGTCCTTGCGCTCGGCATCGACGTAGATTTCCTTGACGGTGCCGGGCTTCTGGCGCAGGCGGGAAATGACGGCGTGGAAGCCGGTGAGGGTTTTCACGATCTCTTCCCGCCCTTCTTACGCGGTTCTGGTTGGATTCCCGTCTTCACGGGAATGACCAATCCTCTCCCTGAGGAGCCGGCTCGCTTCCTGCGGGTTCGCCTTGCCGCCCGTGGCCTTCATGACCTGGCCCACGAGTGCGTTGAAGGCTTTCTCCTTGCCGGCGCGGTAGTCCGCCACCAGCCTCGCGTTCGCCGCGAGCACGCCGTCGATCGCGCTTCCGAGCGCACCCGCATCCGAGACCTGGCGAAGCCCGCGCTTCTCGATGATCGCATCGGGATCG
>DATBEA010000207.1:0-2019 GCA_036276215.1 Usitatibacter sp. | reverse complement strand
GATCGTGCACGGCGATGCCGCGTCGCTCGCCGGATGGGGCTTCGCGCAGGACCGCCTCGACGATCCCCCGCACCGGCGCTGGATCGAGTCGGCTTTCCGCGATTCGCGCGCGGATATCTTCGCCAGCACCCACACGTGCCTGCCGGCGCTGCGCGCCTTCGAGGGCTCGGGCGCGGTCGCCAACAATGGCGCCGCCGGCATGCCCAACTTCGCGGGCCGCCCGGCGGGCCTCGCCACGCGCATCGGCGTGCGGCCCTTCCAGGGCCCGGGGCGCATCGCAGGCCTGGAATGGGCGGGCTGCCACATCGACCTCGTCGAGGTCGCCTACGACGTGCCCGCCTGGAAGCGAAGGTTCCTCGCGGCGTGGCCCGAAGGCAGCGCCGCGCACGACTCCTACTGGCGGCGCATCGCCGAGGGCCCGGACTTTCGCGTCGAGCAGGCCGCGCCGATCGCGGCGTAAGGTTTCGTCCCGCAGCACGACTTCTAGTAGCGTCGCATCCGCGAGCCGGCGGGTTGCGCAGTCCACACAGGGAACGTGCCATGAACAAGGGAAAAATCGTCCTTCTCCTCGTGATCGTCGCGCTGGTCGTGGCGTTCTTCGCCTTCGACCTCAAGCACTACGTGACGCTCGAATACTTCCAGGCCCAGCGCGCGGCCATCGAGGGCTACCGCGACGCCCATCCGGTCGAGACGGCCGCGATCTTCTTCGCGGTGTACGTCGCGGTGACCGGGCTTTCGCTCCCCGGGGCGGCGATCCTCACGCTGGTGGCGGGCGCCGTGTTCGGGCTCCTGTGGGGCGTGGTGATCGTCTCGTTCGCATCCACGCTCGGGGCCACGCTCGCCTTCTTCGCCTCGCGCTACCTCCTGCGCGACTGGGTCCAGGGCCGGTTCGGGGACAAGCTGAAGGCCATCAACGCCGGCATCGAGCGCGAGGGGCCGTTCTATCTCTTCGCGATGCGCCTCGTGCCCGCCTTCCCGTTCTTCGCGATCAACCTGCTCATGGGCCTCACGCCCATCAAGGCGCGCACGTTCTACGGCGTGAGCCAGCTGGGGATGCTCGCGGGGACGATCGTCTACGTCTACGCGGGAACCCAGCTCGGGCAGTTCAGGATCTCGGCGGGCCTCGTCGCCGCGTTCATCCTGCTGGGAATCTTCCCGCTCGTGGCGAAGAAGGTGCTCGACGCGTTCAAGTCGCGCAAGATCTACGCGAGGTGGACGCGCCCGGCGAGCTACGACAACAACGTGGTCGTGATCGGCGCGGGCTCCGCGGGGCTCGTGACTTCCTACATCGCCGCCGCCGTGAAGGCGAAGGTGACGCTCGTCGAGAAGCACCGCATGGGCGGGGACTGCCTCAACACGGGCTGCGTCCCGTCCAAGGCGCTCATCAAGACGGCGAAGCTCCTCTCGCACATGAAGCGCTCGAAGGAATTCGGCATCCGCTCGGCCACGGCGGACTTCGATTTCGCCGACGCCATGGAGCGCGTCCAGCGCGTGGTGAAGGAGGTCGAGCCGCACGATTCGGTCGAGCGCTACAGCGCGCTCGGCGTGGACTGCCTCCAGGGCACGGCGAAGATCACCTCGCCCTGGACGGTCGAAGTCGAGCTCGCCACGGGCGGCAAGCGCACGCTCACCACGAAGAACATCGTGATCGCGGCGGGCGCACGCCCCTTCGTGCCGCCGATCCCTGGGCTTGCCGAGGCGAAGCCGCTCACCTCCGACAACCTCTGGGACATCCGCAAGCTCCCGGCGCGCCTCGTGGTGCTGGGGGGCGGGCCCATCGGCTCGGAGCTCGCGCAGTGCTTCGCGCGGCTGGGCTCGAAGGTGACGCAAATCGAGATGCTGCCGCGCATCCTCTCGCGCGAGGACCCTGAATTCTCCGAGCTCGTCATGAAGCGGTTCCGCGCCGACGGCATCGAGGTCCTCGTGGGCCACAAGGCGAAGCAGGTACTCTCGGAGGGCGGCGGCAAGGTCGTGGTGGTCGAGCACGAGGGCGTGGAGAAGCGCATCGAATGCGACGAG
>DATBEA010000206.1:0-4455 GCA_036276215.1 Usitatibacter sp. | reverse complement strand
GCCCACGGCTTCATAAGTCGGCACGGCGCGAACGCCCGTGGAGTCGAGCGACTGGGCATGCGCCGGATAGTTGGCGATGGCGAGGCCCACCAACAGGAACGAGGCAGTGAGCCAAGGTGCGCGAAGCATATTTTTTTGCATGATCTTGTCCGTCTCTCGAAGGGACGCTGGAGGGCGGAGTACTGCAATCGATGTGCCACATCGAAAAGGATCATGAAAAACAATAGATTAGGTTCACAACGGCAACCTGTCGCGCGGTCGGCTTGTAGTGGGCACTAGCCCCGTTTGTAGTCCAACGTGAATTTCGTTGTAGGACCATGACGACAAGCGCGTGGGACTGCTCCTACGGTGTAGCCAATCCACGACAGGTTGTCGAAATACCGTGACGGGTTTTGTCAGCGAGTGCCTCGACCCCTCGAATCGGGGGTCAACGTGTCACCGGAGGGCGACACGGCGCGTCACCCCGTCACCCTTCGATCACGCAGCGCCACTCCTGCACGTAGGCCGCGCCTTCCACCGACTGGAAGCCGCGCAGCAGGAGCGAAGCGTCGCCCACGGCAACCAGCTTCGGCGCGTAGAGCGGCGGCAGCAGCTCGCGGTCGTTGGAGCTGCGGTCGGCGCGATGGCACAGGCGCGCGACGTTGTGCATCTCGCTCCCGTGCGCGATCGAATACATGCGCAGGTCGCCCGGGACGCCCTCGGCATTCTCGCCACGCGGCGTGCGTCGCCCGCGGTGGCGCAGGCTGAAGACTCTCACTCTCACCGCGGCATCGTAGCCTTCACGGGGGCCGCGGAAAATGGTGTTCGGGGATTGGGGATAACGCCGGCGACGCCGCGGCGGAAGAAGGGGCTTTTCCACAAATTGACGCCGGAGACTTCCCGCGCCTCCACGTCGGCGGATCGTCCTAACCCGCTTCGAGCAGCTCCACGAATCGAGAAAGCTCGGCAGGAGCGGCATCGGTCACCGCCCAGAACCTCACGCCGCCCTTGCGCCACGTCGCCAGCGAATAGCCGTTGAGCGTGCGCGACTTCGCGGCACTGTCGGGGTCCCGGGATTCGGGCCACACGAAGAGGCTCACCGCGTGCAGGCGGCGGCGGTAGGTGAGCTCGGCCACGGTACGCCCGTCCACGTAGTCGAGGCGGCCGCCGGCGAGCGGGTAGCCGTCGGCGGCGAGGTCGCGCACGGGCGGGGTGAAGTCGAGCTTGCCCGCGAACCACGGCTTCACCGTGTGCTGGTCCGAGGACTCCACGTCGTACTGGCGCCCGGGCGACATGAGCGAGCGCACGTGCGCGGCGAGCACCTCGCGCGCGAACATCTCGTCGCGGGAAGGCGAGGCCTGCAGGAGCGCCAGGTTCCAGCTCATCACGCCGACCGCCACGAATGCCGCCGCCAGGGCGAGGCCGCGCCGGAGCATGGGCCGGCGCCGCGCGCGTCCCTCCTCGTCGAGCGAGGCATCGATGCGTTCGCGCAGCGCGTCGCTCGCCCGGTAATACGTCGCGTCGCGTGCGATCTCGAAATCGCCCGGCTCGGGGCGCGGTCCCGGCGTCATGATGCCCTCCGCAAGCGCAGCTCCAGCGCCTGGCGCAGCAGCTCGCGCCCGCGCGACAGCCTCGACATCACGGTCCCGATCGGGATCTCCGCCACCGCGGCGATCTCCTTGTAGCTCATGTCCTCCAGCTCGCGCATCACGAGCACCTCGCGGAACGGCACCGGAAGGTCCTCGAGCGCCTGGTTCACGAGCTTCCTGTTGGCGCTTTGCAGGAGCACCACCTCCGGGTTCGAGTCGGAAGGCGCGCTATGCCCCAGCGTGGGCATGTCCTCGGGAATGAGCGACGTGTCGTCGAGGGGCACGACATCGGCCGGACGGTTCTTGCGAAGCCACGTGTAGGCCGTGTTGCGAACGATCGCGAGCAGCCATGGGCGCGCGTCGGAGTCCTTGAGCGAATCGAAGAATCGGTATGCCCGCACGAACGCCTCCTGCACCACGTCCTCGGCATCGTGGTCGTTGCGCGTGAGCCACCGCGCCAGGTTGAACGCGGCGTCGAGGTGCGGCATCACGCTGGGTGCGAAATCCGAGTGGCGGCCCATTGCATCCTTCCCGAGAGAACGACTCCCGGCCGCGCCATTTTATTCCCGTGGGAATTTCGGGGCCGGGGTTCGCGGTATAGCCGGGTGACACCCCTCGCGTCCCGCGTCCTGCCCGTCATAACCGTGGAGTCCCTCATGCCCCTTGATCGCCGCCATTTCCTCAAGCTCGCCGCCCTGGGCGGCGGTGCCGTCTTCGCTTCCAGCCTGCCGGGCTGCGCCACCCTGAAGGGTCCGGGCAACGACGACTTCTACTTCGTGCAGCTCTCCGACACGCATTGGGGCTTCAACGGCCCGGCGGTCAATCCCGACGCGCGCGGGACGCTCCCCAAGGCGATCGCCGAGGTGAACGCGCTTTCCATCCAGCCCGACTTCATCGTCTTCACGGGCGACCTCACCCATACGACCGACGATCCGGCGGAGCGGCGCAAGCGCATGCGCGAGTTCAAGGAGGTGGCAGGCACGCTCACCAACCGCAACGTGCGCTTCCTCGCCGGCGAGCACGATGCCGCGCTCGATCGCGGCGAGGCGTTCCGCGAGAACTTCGGCGCGACGAGCTACACGTTCGACCACAAGGGCGTGCACTTCATCGCGCTGGACAACGTCTCGGACCCGGGCGCGCGCCTGGGCGACGCGCAGCTCGCCTGGCTCGCCGCCGACCTCGCGAAACAGCCGAAGGACGCGCGCATCGTGGTGCTCACGCACCGGCCGCTCTTCGACTTGGCACCCGCATGGGACTGGGCCACGCGCGACGGCGACAAGGCGGTGGAGCTCCTCATGCCGTACAGCAACGTGGTCGTCTTCTACGGCCACATCCACCAGGAGAACCACCACATGACGGGCCACATCGCGCACCACTCGGCGAAGTCGCTCATCTTCCCGCTGCCCGCGCCGATGTCGCAGCCCAAGCGCGATCCCGTCAAGTGGGATGCGGCCAATCCTTATCGAGGGCTCGGCTTCCGCGAGGTGGAGGCCGAGCAGCCCGCGGCCTACGACATCAAGGAATTCGAGGTGAAGGCCTGATGGACGCGAGGAGGCGACAGGTGCTGGCGGGCGCGGTGGCGCTCGCCGCAGCGGGAGCGGGCATCCGCGCCGCGGCCGAGGAGCGCGTGATCAAGGTAGTCGCCCGCAAGTTCGTCTTCCTGCCGCGCGAGATCGCGCTGAGGAAGGGCGAGCGGGTGACGATCGAGCTCACCGCGCCGGAGGTGGTGATGGGCTTCAACGCCCCCGACTTCAAGATCCGCACCGACATCATCCCCGGCACGCCCGCGCGCGTGACCTTCACGCCGGACAAGGCGGGAACGTTCACGTTCCTCTGCGACGTCTTCTGTGGCGACGGCCACGAGGGAATGTCGGGACAGCTCGTGGTTACTTGATCGAGACGTCCGTCAAGTTGTCGTCGGGGCTGCGGTCGATCAGCTTGTTCACGGGGTCGATCCCCGCCTTGGCGGGCCTGCCCTTCACGCGAACCGTGTAGGTCCACTCGCCGCTGCGGACCTTGCGTTTCTCGAGGAAGAGCGTCTTGTCGCCGGCATCCAGCACGCCGATGTCGACCCAGTCGTCCATGGGGACTTCGTGCTGGGCGCCGCTGCCGTCGGCCTGCAGCTTCTTCGCGGCGGCCTTGAGCGTGACTTCCCATTCGCCGTTGCCGACGTCGCGCGCGCTCGCCTCGATCGCGCGGTTCTCGAAGAGGGTGATGTTCTCGAAGAGGTCGGCGATGAGGTACTGGTAGTCGGGCGGCGTCACGGCGCGAAACTCGGCGAGGAGCTCGCGGCTCGTGGTGTACGGGGGCTGCTGGAACGCGACCTTCTTCAGGAACGAGGCGAGCGCCTTGTTCACGTTGTCCTCGCCGATCGCGTCCTGCAGCTCGTACATCGCGAGGCTGCCCTTGCGGTAGTGGATGTAGGCCTGGTTCTCGTTTCGGTAGAGCGGCTGCTCGGCGCGCCGTTCCGTGCCTCGCCCGATCAGGTACATGTCCAGCTCGTACTTGAGGAAGCGCTTCATCTTGGCGTCGCCGTACTTGTGCTTCATCACCATGAGCGCCGAGTACTGGGCGAGCGTCTCGGAGAGCATGGTCGCGCCCTGCACGTAGGCGCCGATGGCCTGGTGCGCCCACCACTGGTGCGCCACTTCGTGCGCGGTCACATAGTAGGGATAGTCGAGGTCCTTGGGATCGTCGTCCTTCACGCGCGCGATGAACCCGATGCTCTCGGAGTAGGGAATGGTGTTGGGGAACGACTGCGCGAACTGCGAGTAGCGCGGAAACTCGAGGATGCGCACCTGGCGGAACTGGTAGGGGCTGAAGCTCTTCGTGTAGTAGTCGAGCGAATCCTTCACGCCCTGGTCCATGCGATCGAGGTCGTACTCGT
>DATBEA010000205.1:0-9647 GCA_036276215.1 Usitatibacter sp. | reverse complement strand
CCATGGCGGTGTCGAGGCGCGCTTCTTCCGATCCCACGCAGGCCCCGTTCATGAAGAAGGTGCGGCGTGCGCGCGACGCGGGCGTCCATCCCTGGTCGAAGTCGGGATCGATCCAGACGCCCTTCGCGGCGCCGCGCCCGTTGCCGAAGAGGTGCACGTGGACGTCCCACACTTGGTCCGCGCGCAGTCCCTGCCACGCTCGCACCACCAGGGGATCGCCGGCGAGGTTGTCCGCGCGGCACTCGTTGAAGAGCCCGTCCTCCATGGAGAAATCGCATCCGGCGAGGGCCACGGGTGCGACGAGCGCGGCGAGGAAATCGCGGCGATTCATGCGCGCTCCCGGATGTACTGGAGCACGGCGGTGAGGCTTTGCTCGAGGAAGGGCCGGTCGATCCAGTAATAGACCTCCTTGCCCACCTTCTCCGAGCCCAGCACGCCCGCCTCGCGCATGAGCTTCAGGTGATGCGAGACCGCCGAGCGCGAGAGCGTGGAGACTTCCACGATCTGCCCCACGTTCAGGCGCTCGCCGCGCTCGAAGGTGAGGAGGATGCGCTGGCGATGCTCGTCGCCCATGGCCGTGAAGGCCCGGGAGATGGTGCGCCACTCGCGCGGGATGGCGCGCAGGTAGTTTCTATTCACTTCATCACGACAGCCTTGGTCATAACGACATTCTTAGTTATGTGGTTGCGTTAAGTCAAGCCCTGGTGCTGCCGCCCTGCCTTTAGCGCGTCCGCCGTGGTAAACTCATTTGAGTAAAAACGGTTTCCGCTCAAAGGGTTAACCCTCGATGCTCGACGACCTGCGCAAGGCCGCCCTCGAATACCACCGGCTGCCGACCCCCGGCAAGGTCGAGATCACGGCCACGAAAAGCCTCATCACCCAGCGCGACCTGGCGCTTGCCTATTCGCCCGGGGTGGCCGCGGCGTGCGAGGCGATCGTCGCGGACCCCAACATGGCCCGCGAGCTCACGGTGCGCGGAAACCTCGTGGCCGTCGTGACGAATGGCACCGCGGTGCTGGGCCTTGGCGACATCGGCCCGCTTGCCGGCAAGCCCGTGATGGAAGGCAAGGGCGTCCTCTTCAAGAAGTTCGCCGGCATCAACGTCTTCGACATCGAGCTCGCCGAGCGCGACCCCGACAAGCTCGTGGACATCATCGCCGCGCTCGAGCCCACCTTCGGCGGCATCAACCTCGAGGACATCAAGGCGCCCGAGTGCTTCTACATCGAGAAGAAGCTGCGCGAGCGCATGAAGATCCCGGTCTTCCACGACGACCAGCACGGCACCGCGATCATCGTGGGCGCGGCCGTTCGTAACGGCCTTCGCGTGGTGGGCAAGGACATCGCCAAGGTGAAGCTCGTGGTCTCGGGTGCGGGCGCTGCCGCGTTGGCGTGCCTCGACATGCTCGTGGCGCTCGGCATGAAAATGGAGAACATCTGGGTCACGGACATCAAGGGCGTCGTCTACCAGGGCCGCAAGGAGGACATGGACGACAACAAGGTGCGCTATGCGCGCAAGACCGACGCGCGGAAGCTGGCGGACGTGATCGAAGGCGCGGACGTGTTCCTGGGATTGTCGGCGGGCGGCGTGCTGAAGCAGGACATGGTGAAGAAGATGGCGGCGAAGCCCCTCATCCTGGCACTCGCCAATCCCGAGCCCGAGATCCTGCCCGAGAAGGTGAAGGAAGTTCGCGGCGACGCGGTGATCGCCACGGGGCGCTCGGATTATCCGAACCAGGTGAACAACGTGCTTTGCTTCCCGTTCATCTTTCGCGGCGCGTTGGACGTGGGCGCCACGACCATCAACGAGGCGATGAAGCTCGCGGCGGTGAACGCCATCGCCGACCTCGCGCTCGCCGAGCAATCGGACATCGTGGCCCAGGCTTATGGGAGCGAGCAGCTCTGCTTCGGTCCCGAGTACCTGATTCCCCGCCCGTTCGACCCGCGCCTCATCGTGAAGATCGCGCCGGCCGTGGCGAAGGCGGCGATGGATAGCGGGGTCGCCTCCTCGCCCATCAGCGATTTCGCCGCGTACGTCCAGAGCCTGAACGAGTTCGTGTACCACTCGGGCCTCATCATGAAGCCCATCTTCCAGGCGGCGAAGGAGTCGCCGCGGCGGATCGTCTTCGGCGAAGGCGAGGACGAGCGGATCCTGCGGGCGGCGCAGGTCGTCGTGGACGAGGGCCTCGCGAAACCCATCCTCGTGGGGCGCCCGGCCGTCATCGACCGCCGCATCGAGCGCTTCGGGCTGCGCATGAAGGCGGGCGTGGACTTCGAGGTCGTGAATCCCGAGAGCGACGGCCGCTTCCGCGAATACTGGACGGGCTACTTCAAGCTGGCCGAGCGGCGCGGCGTCTCGCAAGACCTGGCGCAGATGGCCATGCGGCAGAGCGCGACTCTCATCGGCGCGATGATGATCCATCGCGGCGAGGCCGACGGGATGATCTGCGGCATGTCCGGCACGCACCAGCATCACCTGCGCTACATCGACCAGGTGCTGGGCCGGCGCCCCGGCGTGAACGACTTCTACGCGATGAACCTGTTGATGCTGCCCAAGCGCACGGTGTTCATCTGCGACACGTACGTGAACGTGGATCCCACGACCGAGCAGATCGTGGAGATGACGGCCCTGGCTTCGGAGGAGATCCGGCGCTTCGGATTGGTGCCCAAGGTCGCGCTGCTCTCGCATTCGAGCTTCGGCAACAGCGACGATCCTTCGGCCGCGAAGATGCGCGACGCGTTGCGGATCATCCGCGAGCGCATGCCGCAGCTGGACGTCGAGGGCGAGATGCACGGCGATGCGGCGCTTTCTTCCGAGGTGCGCCTCAAGGCCTTCCCGAACGCGCGCATGAAGGACGATGCGAACCTGCTCATCATGCCGACGCTGGATGCCGCGAACATTTCGTTCAACCTGCTGAAGGTCGTGGGCGGCGCCGGGATCACCGTGGGACCGATGCTGCTGGGCGCCGCGCGCCCGGTGCACATTCTGACGCCCACCGCGACGGTGCGCCGGATCATCAACATGACCGCTCTCGCGGTGGTCGACGCCCAGGAGCAGGAGAAGCAATCGATGGCGCGCTCCTCGTGATCGATCGCTTCCACCACATCTTCATCCGGCCCGTGGACTACGAGCGTTCGCTCGCCTTCTACCGGGACACCCTCGGCTGGTCCGTGACGCAAACGTGGGGCGACGAGAAGGGAGGGCGCGGCGCGATCCTCTCGGGCGGCGGGATGAAGGTCGTCATCGCCGAGCGTCGCGAGGGCATGGAGGGCGAGGCCCGGCCCGACGTGCACCTCGACATCCACGACATCGACGCGCGCTTCAAGGCGATGCCCAAGGGCGATCACGTAGTGAGGGAACCCGAGGATACGCACTGGGGAACGCGCTGGTTCGTGGTGCGCGATCCCGATGGCAACGTCATTGCATTCGAAGAAGTCCACTCGCGTGGCTGAGATCCTCAAGCCCGCCGCCGCGCAGCTGCGTGGCGTCTCGCCGCGCCAGCCGCGCATGCTGAAGGAGCCGGCCACCATCGGCGCCTGCGCGTTGTCGGGGCGCGTGGACGAAGCGAGCCTGGCACGCGGCGTCGAATACCTGAGGGACCTGGGACATCGCGTGGTGCTGCCCGAGGAGACGCTGCACACCTGGCGCTACTTCGCCGGCACGGACGAGGAGCGGCTCGCGGGCTTCCATGGGCTGCTTGACGACGATTCGATCGACCTGGTGATCGCGGCTCGCGGCGGGTATGGGATCTCGAGGATCCTGCACCGCATCGACTGGAATCGCGTGGCCGCGAGCGGCAAGGCCTTCGTGGGATTCAGCGACTTCACGGCGTTCAACATGGCCGCGTACGCGTGCTCGAACCTCGTGACCTTCCAGGGGCCGATGCTCGCCATCGACTTCGGGTCCAAGGACCAGGACAGCTTCGCGCAGCAGCACTTCTGGATGGCGCTTTCCAATACCGGCCATCGCATCGATGAATTCGCGAGCCCCCATGGCTACGAGCCGCGGCGGATCGAGGGAACGTTGTGGGGCGGGAATCTCGCGATGCTGGCGCACCTGGCGGGCACGCCCTACTTCCCGCAGATCGATGGCGGCATCCTGTACGTGGAAGAGATCTCCGAGGAGCCCTACGCGATCGAGCGGTTTTTCCTGCAGCTCCACCACGCCGGCGCCCTCCAGCGCCAGCGCGCGCTCGTGCTCGGCGACTTCACCGACTGCAAGCCCACCAACCCCGTGCGCTACCCGTACTCCATGGAGGAAGTCGTCGAGACCCTCCGCGACCTTCTCCCCTACCCCGTGCTCACCGGCCTTCCCTTCGGCCACGTCGCCCGCAAGGTGACCCTCCCCTTCGGCGCCCCCGGCACCCTCGCCCTCGGCCCCAACAGCGCATCCCTGCGCTTCTCCGGCCACGTCCAGAAATAAAGGGGTCAGACCCCTTTTACGCGGCGGCTTTGATGGGAATCCGCTTCGCGGGAGCGCTGGACGGATCCCTCCACTGCTGCATCAGCTGCGCTTCGCGGGCCTTGGCGTCGGCGAGGTGGCGGTCCTTCACGTGGCCGTAGCCGCGGATGAACTCGGGGATGGCAGCGATCTCGGCGGCCAGGTCGATCCTTTGTGGGTCGAGCTTGGCGATCAGCTCCTCGACGGTCTTCGTGTAGTCCGCGATCAGCTGGCGCTCGACCTTGCGCTCGTGACTGTAGCCGAAGAGGTCGAGCGGGCCGCCGCGAAGGAACTTGAATTTCGCGAGAGCGCCCATCGCCGACAGCATCCACGGCCCGTAGGTGCGCTTGCGCGGCTCGCCGGTCGCGGGATCGACCTTCGCCCAGAGCGGCGGGGCCAGGTGCATGTTCACGCGGTAGTCGCCCTCGAACTGGCCCGCGATGCGCTTCATGAAGCCGGTGTCGGTGAAAAGGCGCGCGACCTCGTACTCGTCCTTGTAGGCCATGAGCTTGAAGAAGTAACGCGCGACCATGGACGTGAGCTGCGTCGAGCCCGGCGCCGCAGCCTGCTCCGCTGCGCGCACGCGCGCCAAGAATTCCTCGTAGCGCTTCGCGTAAGCCTCGTTCTGGTAGTCCACCAGGAAGGCGCGGCGGCGCGAGATCGTCTCCTCGAGCGACTGCGACATGCGCTGGCTTTCGGGCTTGGCCTCGGGCGGTGTCGCCGCGCGTTGCACCGACGGCAAGTCCACCGCGGCACGCCGTCCCCACTCGAAGGCCTTCTTGTTCGATTCCACCGCGGCGCCGTTCAGCTCGATCGCCTGCACGATCGCCGACTCGCCGATGGGAATGAGCCCCCTCTGCCATGCGTAGCCCACCATGAAGAGGTTGGTCGCGATGGAGTCTCCCATGAGGGCCGTCGCAAGCTGGGTGGCGTCGACGAAATCCGCCGCGCCCGGCCCGCACGCCTCGCGAATCGAGGCCGCCATGTCGAGCGAGGGCACCTGGAGGTCGGGATCCTTCGTGAAGCCGCCCGTGGTCGCCACGTCCCCGTTGATGACCGCGCGCGTCGTGCCCACCTGCATCTTCGCGATCGCCTCATCCGATGCCGCGACGATCATGTCGCATCCCAGCACCACCTTCGCCTCGCCCGCGGCGATGCGCACCGCGTGGATCTCCTCGGGCGTGTTGGCGATGCGGATGTGCGAGTACACCGACCCGCCCTTCTGCGCGAGTCCCGTCATGTCGAGCACCGCCGCACCCTTGCCCTCGATGTGCGCGGCCATTCCCAGCAGCGCGCCGATCGTCACCACGCCCGTGCCACCCACGCCCGTCACGAGCATGCCGTAGGGCTTGTCGAGCGACGGCAGCTGCGGCGACGGCAATGCCCCCAGCACTTCCTGCACGATGGGCTTCTTCTTGCGAAGCTGCCCGCCCTCGATGGTGACGAAGCTCGGGCAAAAGCCCTTGAGGCAGGAGTAGTCCTTGTTGCACGTGCTCTGGTCGATGGCGCGCTTGCGGCCGTACTCGGTCTCCAGCGGCACGACCGACAAGCAGTTCGACTTCACGCTGCAGTCGCCGCAACCTTCGCACACCAGGTCGTTGATCACGACACGCTTGGCGGGATCGGGAAACTTCCCGCGCTTGCGGCGCCGGCGCTTCTCGGCGGCACACGTCTGGTCGTAGATGAGGACCGTGGTGCCATTGATCTCGCGAAGCTCGCGCTGCACCTCGTCGAGGTCGTCGCGGTGATAGACCGAGGTGCCAGGCGCCAGGTCCGTCACGCCCTTGTACTTCTCGGGCTCGTCGCTCACGACGACCACCTTCTTCACGCCTTCGGCCAGCACCTGGCGCGAGACCATGGCGACGGTGAGCTGACCATCGACGGGCTGCCCGCCCGTCATCGCCACCGCGTCGTTGAAGAGAATCTTGTACGTGATGTTGACGGTGCTCGAGGCCGCCGCACGAATCGCGAGCAGCCCGCTATGGAAATACGTGCCGTCGCCCAGGTTCGCGAAGACGTGCTTCGTTTCCGTGAACGGCGCGATGCCGATCCATGGCACGCCCTCGCCACCCATCTGCGTGAAGGTCATGGTCTGGTCCGGACGGATCCAGATCGCCATGTAGTGGCAGCCGATGCCGGCGAGCGCCTTCGAGCCTTCGGGCACGCGCGTGGATGTGTTGTGCGGGCAACCCGAGCAGAAATACGGGATGCGGGCCACCTTGTCGCGCGGCTGGGCGAGCGCGGCTTCCTTCGCCTCGAGGAATTTCAGCCGCGCCTCGACCGTCTTCGACGTATAGAACTTGCCGATGCGCCGCGCGATCACGCGCGCGATCATCGCCGGCGTGAGCTCGCCCGCGGCGGGCAGCAGCCACTCGCTGCGGTGCGATTCCCACTCGCCGTGCTCGTCGTACTTGCCGATCACGCGGGGACGCTCCGCATCGGGCCAGTTGTAGAGCTGCTCCTTCAGCTGGTACTCGATCAGCTGGCGCTTCTCCTCCACCACGAGGATCTCGGAAAGTCCCTTCGCGAATTCGCGCACGCCCGTGGGCTCCAGCGGCCACGACATGCCGACCTTGCACAAGCGAATGCCGATCTCGGCGGCGTGGCGCTCGTCGATGCCCAGGTCCTCGAGCGCCTGCAGGACGTCGAGGTAGCTCTTGCCCGAGGCGATGATGCCCAGGCGCGGATTGGGCGAGTCCACCGTCACGCGATTCAGGCGGTTCACGCGCGCGTAGGCGAGCGCCGCGTAGATCTTGTCGTGCTGGAGGCGAAGCTCCTGCTCCATCGGCGCGTCGGGCCAGCGGATGTTCACGCCACCCGCGGGAAGCACGAAATCCTCGGGCAGCAGGATCTTCGGGCTCTCCGGGTTCACGTAGATCGAGGCCGACGAATCGACCGTCTCGGAGATGAGCTTGAATGCCACGTAGCAGCCGGAGTAACGCGACATCGCGAAGCCGTGCATGCCGAGCTCGATGATTTCCTGCACGCCGGTGGGATAGAGCACGGGGATCATCGCCGCGTCGAAGGCGTGCTCGCTCTGGTGGGGAAGCGTCGAGGACTTGCACGCGTGGTCGTCGCCCGCCAGCAGCAGCACGCCGCCGTGCTTGGAAGTGCCCGCCGCGTTGGCGTGCTTGAAGACGTCGCCGCTGCGGTCCACGCCCGGCCCCTTGCCGTACCACATGGCGTAGACGCCGTCGTATTTCGCGCCTTCGAAGAGCTCCACCTGCTGCGAGCCCCAGACGGCCGTGGCGGCGAGCTCCTCGTTCACGCCAGGGGTGAAGAAAACATGGTGGTCGCGAAGGTGGCTCTTCGCCTTCCAGAGCGCCTGGTCGAAGCCCCCGAGGGGAGATCCGCGATAGCCCGAGATGAAGCCGGCTGTGTTCAGGCCCGCCGCGGCGTCGCGCTCGCGCTGCATCATCGCGAGCCGGACCAGGGCCTGGGTGCCGGTGAGGTACACGCGCCCGGAAGCCAGCTCGTACTTGTCTTCCAGCGAAATGGGCAATGCGGACATTCCTGCTCCTCAAAATTGGTATTTTTGGGGCGAGATGCATCCCGCTTCCGGATTGTGTCCGTGGCGGGAGGAAACCTCAAATTATACCGGCTAGGTGGGGGCGAAATGACCCTAGAAAAGCTGCTTTTGCCCGTGCCTTTCGGGGGGCCGGAAAAGGGCCGTATCGAGCCCCTCCCAGTGCTCCTGGTTGAGCCCGAAGCGCTCGCAGCCCTTGGCAAAGCGCTGGCGCAAGAGCTCCGCCCAGAGGCCCTGCCCCTTCATGCGGCTGCCGAAGTTGGGATCGTTGTCGCGGCCGCCCCGCATCTCGTGCACCCGGGACATCACGTGCGCGGCCTTCAGCGGGAAACGCTCCTCGAGCCACGCCTTGAAGACGTCCTTCACCTCCCAGGGGAGCCTGAGCAGCGTGTACGAGGCCGTTCCGGCGCCCGCTTCCTTCGCCGCCTCGAGGATGTTCTCGAGCTCGGAATCGGTGAGGAACGGGATGACGGGCGCCACGTTCACGTGCACCGGGATGCCGGCATCCCTGAGGCGGCGCATCGCGACGAGGCGGCGTGCGGGCGCGCTGGACCGGGGCTCGAGATAGCGCGAAATCCCGTGATCCAGGGTGACGATGGTGATGGTCACGCTCACCAGGTTGTCGCGCGCGAGATCCTGGATGAGGTCGATGTCGCGCTCGATGAGCGCCGACTTGGAGATGAGCCCCACCGGATGGCGCGTTTCCACGGCCACCTCGAGGATCGACCGCGTGATCCTGTACTCGCGCTCGATGGGCTGGTAGGCGTCGGTATTGACGCCGATCACGATGGTCTCGCAGCGGTATCCGGGCTTGGCGAGCTCCTCGCGCAGGAGCTCCGCGGCGTTGGTCTTCGCGGTGAGGCGAGTCTCCCAGTCCAGGCCGGGTGAAAGTCCTAGGTACGCGTGGCTCGGCCGGGCATAGCAAAATGGGCACCCTATGCCGCAGCCTCTATAGGGATTCAGCGACTGCGAGAAACCGATATCGGGAGAGTCGTTGCGCGTGATGATGCTTTTTGCGCGCTCGATGGCGATGACGGTCTTGGGTTTGGCAGGTTCGTCGCCGGGCTCCTGGAACCAGCCGTCGTCGGCCGCTTCGCGCGACACCTTCTCGAAGCGCCCCTCGAGATTGATCGTGGCGCCCCGGCCCTTGGCGGCCTCGCCATGATTCCCGGCGGTCGTTTTGAGCGGCATGCCTGAATTTTAACCAACCCATCGGCCGGTTTCGCTGCGAGAGCGAAAGAAAGTCGGCGTGTGGATAAGGCGCTCAACCCGTGGCTCGCGAGGCCACCTTATCCACAACGCTACGGGCAAATCAACCCTGGCCCGCTCGGATTCTGGAAGCATCCCACCGACGCCGGGATCACGTGCTTGGGAAGCCACAGCACGACGTCCGGGAAATAGATCGCGAAGGCGATCGTCGCGAAGAACACCACGTAGATCGGCAGTGCCGCGCGCAGCGCATGCGAGAACCTCACACCCACGAATTTGGACGCCATGAGGAGCACGAGCCCGTAGGGCGGCGTGATCAGGCCGAAGGCCAATGTAGCGATCAACACCACGCCCATATGCACCGGGTTGATGTTCCCCGCCGCCGTGAGCGAGTTCACCAGCGGCATGAAGATGATGATGGTCGGCACCGGCTCGATGAAGTCGCCCACGATCGTGAAGAGCAGCACCATCAGC
>DATBEA010000204.1:0-4889 GCA_036276215.1 Usitatibacter sp. | reverse complement strand
CTTCGGAAAAGCTTTCCCGCGGACGTGGACTACATCATCCCGTTCGACACCACCATCGTCGTGAAGGCCTCGATCCACGAGGTGGAGGTCACGATCTTCGAGGCGGCGGTGCTCGTGCTGCTGGTGGTCTTCATCTTCCTGCAGACCTGGCGCGCGACGGTGATCCCGATGCTCGCGGTGCCCGTGTCGATCGTCGGCACGTTCGCCGGGCTCTACATCCTGGGCCTGTCGATCAACGTGCTCACGCTCTTCGCGATGGTGCTCGCCATCGGCATCGTGGTGGACGACGCGATCGTGGTGCTGGAGAACGTCGAGCGCCTGATGCGCGTGGAGAAGATGAACGCGCTGGACGCCTCCATCGAGGCGATGCGCGAGGTGTCGGGCGCGCTGGTCGCGATCGTGCTCGTGCTCTGCTCGGTGTTCATCCCGGTGGCGTTCCTGGGCGGCATCGCGGGCCAGCTCTACAAGCAGTTCGCGGTGACAGTGACCGTGGCCGTCGTGATCTCGGGCTTCGTGGCGCTCACGCTCACGCCCGCGCTCTGCGCGTTGCTCCTGAAGCCCGGCGACCACGAGTCGAAGCTCTTCCGTCCGTTCAACCGCGCGTTCGACAAGACCACCAAGTTCTTCCTGCGCGGCGTGGATACGGCGCTCGCCAGGCGCACGCTCGCGTTCATCGCGGGCCTCGTGGTCTTCCTGGTCGTGGGCCTGCTCTTCTGGCGCGTGCCGACCTCCTTCGTGCCGGCCGAGGACCAGGGATACCTCATCGGCTCGATCATCCTTCCGGACGCCGCGTCGCTGCAGCGCACGGAGAAGACCGGCGAGCAGCTCTGGGGCATCCTGTCCAAGGACGATGCCGTCCAGCACGCCTTCGTGGTGCCGGGCCGGGACTTCATCGGCGGCGCCAACAAGTCGAGCGCGGGCACGACGTTCGTCCTCCTCAAGGACTGGGACGACCGCAAGCGCACGGCGCAGCAAGTCGCGGCCGACCTGAACAAGCGCGGCCAGGGCTTCACCGACGGCATGGCGATCATGTTCAACCCGCCCGCGATCCGCGGCCTGGGCAGCGCCGGCGGCTTCGAGTTCTACGTGCAGTCGCGCGCCGAAGGCGACGTGAAGAAGCTGGGCGACGTGATCCAGGGGCTCACGGCCGCGCTTTCCAAGGATCCGGAGCTCGCGGGCATCACCACCTTCTACCGTCCCACCACGCCGCAGCTTCACGTGGAGCTGAACCGCGAACAGGCGCTTTCCCTGGGCGTGCCCATCTCGGACGTATTCGACGCGATGCAGAGCACCTTCGGCGTGCTCTACGTGAACGACTTCAACATGGCGGGCCGCACCTATCGCGTGCAGCTGCAATCGGAAGGGCAGTTCCGCTCGCAGCCCCAGCAGATCGGGAGCGTGTACGTGCGCTCGACCACCACGGGCTCGATGATCCCGCTCTCGGCGCTGCTCACGGTGAGCGAGGATGTGGGCCCTGAGCAGGTCGACCGCTTCACCGGCTTCCTCGCGGCCAAGGTGCTGGGCTCGGGCAAGCCCGGCGTGTCCTCCGGGCAGGCGATCGATGCCGTCGAGCGCGTGGCGGCCGAGAACCTTCCCACGGGCTACACGCTTGCATGGAGCGGACAGGCGTTCCAGGAGAAGCGCACCGGCAAGCAGTCGATCTTCGCCTTCGGCCTCGCCATCATCATGGTGTACCTCATCCTCTCCGCGCTCTACGAGCGTTGGCGCCTGCCGGCGGCCGTCGTGCTCGCGGTGCCCTTCGCAGTGATGGGAGCGCTCATCCTGGTGTCCCTGCGCGGCATGGAGAACGACATCTACTTCCAGATCGGCCTCGTGGTGCTGATCGGCCTCGCCGCGAAGAACGCGATCCTGATCGTGGAATTCGCGCAGCAGGGGTTGCTCTCGGGCATGAGCGCCAAGGACGCGGCGGTGCAGGCGGCGCGCCTTCGCTTCCGCCCGATCGTGATGACCTCTCTCGCGTTCGTGTTCGGCGTGATGCCGCTCGCGGTGGCGAGTGGCGCCGGCGCGGCGTCGCGCCGCTCGATGGGCACGGGCGTCGTGGGCGGCATGCTCGCGGCGACATTCATCGCGACCATCTTCGTGCCGCTCTTCTTCACCGTGTTCGCGCGGCGCCAGAAGATGGGCGGGCGCGCCGACGTGGCGACCCACGCGCCGCACGTGACGCATAACCCGCAGGAGGGCGACTGATGCGCGGCCGATCGACAGGCGCCCTCGCAATCTGCGTTTCATTCCTCCTTGCCGGCTGCATGGTGGGACCGGACTACAAGCGTCCCGAGACGACGCTTCCGGCCGCGTTCCTCGAGCCCTCGAGCGGAACCGCGCTCGAAGTGCCGGCCGACTGGTGGAAGGCATACAACGACCCGCTGCTGAACCAGCTCGTCGAGGACGGGCTCGCCAACAACACCGACGTGCACATCGCCACGGCTCGCGTGGAAGAGGCCGAGGCCCTGGTGCGCGAGGCGCAGGCCGTGCTCCTGCCGGGCATTTCCGGCCAGGGGAGCGCCTTCCGCGGCCGCACGTCGGATACGAGCTTCGTCACGGCCAGCGGTTTCAGCGTGGGGCTGTCCACGAGCTTCGAGGTCGACCTGTGGGGACGGCTTCGCCGTGGAGAGCGTTCCGTTCGCGACGAGCTCCTCGCCTCGCGCTATGGGCGCGACACGGTGGCGATCACGCTCGCCGCCTCGATCGCGCGCGCCTACTTCGCGGTGCGCTCGCTCGACGCCCAGTACCTCGCATCGCAGGACACGCTCACCGCCGCCGACCAGTCGCTCTCGCTCGCGAAGAAGCGCTCCGATGCCGGCGTCGTGGCCGAGATCGACGTCTACCAGGCGGGCGGGTTGCGCACCGCGGCCGCCGCGCAGGCGACCGAAGTGCAGCGGCTGCGCGAGGCGACGGTGCACCAGCTCGCGGTCCTCACGGGGCGCCTGGATCTCGTGCTGCCTTCGGGCAACCTCGACGCGCTGCCCATTCCCCCGCTCGCTCCCGCGGGCCTTCCCTCGCAGCTCCTCGAGCGCCGTCCCGACGTGCGTGAAGCCGAGGCGAGCCTGCAGGCCGCGACCGAGCGCATCGGCGTCGCGCGCGCCGGGCAATTCCCGACGCTCTCGCTCACGGGCGGCATCGGCACCGCGAGCAGCGAGCTCGACGGCCTCTTCAGGACGGGTGCGCGCACGTGGTCCATCGGCGGAAACCTCATCGGCCCGCTCATCGACTGGGGCGCGTCCAAGGCGCGTACCGACCAGGCCGCGGCGCAGGCGAAGCAGGTCGAGGGCGCATACGTGCGCACGGTGCAGAACGCTTTCCGCGACGTCTCCGACGCGCTCTCGAACATCCGGCGCGCGGCCGAGTCGGAGGTCGAGCTGAAGGACCACCTGGACCAGGCTTCCAAGGCGCTGCACCTCGCCGAGCTTCGCTACGAGCACGGATACTCGGCGTACCTCGAGGTGCTGGATGCGCAGCGCACCTACAACGACGCGCAGCTCCTCCTCATCCGCAACCGCCAGAATTACCTCTCCTACACCGTGGACCTCATGAACGCCCTGGGCGGTGGCTGGACCCCAACGTAATTCCCCGGCCGTGCGTCGCGTTTCAATCCACCGGCCGAATGACCCCGGTGTACCATTTCCGGATGTTTCGCGCGGTAGTCCTTTGCATGTCCCTGGCTCCTGCCGTGGTGCTCGCGGCAGAGGTGCGGTACTTCGATGTGCCGCGCGGAAGCCATCCGCATGACGTCGCGCCCGCGCCCGATGGAAGCGTCTGGTACACGGCGCAATCCTCGGGTGAGCTGGGGCGCCTGGATCCGAAGACCGGCAAGACCGAGCACATCGCGCTCGGCAAGGGCTCCGCGCCGCACGGCGTGATCGTGGGACCCGATGGCGCCGCGTGGGTCACGGACGGCGGCCAGAACGCGATCGTCCGCGTGGACCCCTCGACCCGCGAGGTGAAGCTCTTCCCGCTTCCCAAGCGCACGCCGTACGCGAACCTCAACACCGCCGCCTTCGACCGCAACGGCATCCTCTGGTACACCGGGCAATCGGGCTACTACGGGCGCGTCGACCCGAAGACGGGCGAAGTGAAGGTGTGGGAGTCTCCGCGCGGCCGGGGCACCTACGGGATCACCGCCACGCCTTCGGGCGACATCTACTATGCGTCGCTCGCGGGCGATCACATCGCGCAGATCGACACGGCCACCGGCAAGGCGACGCCCATCGATCCGCCGACGCCGGGCCAAGGCGCGCGGCGCGTGTGGTCGGATTCGAAGGGGCGCATCTGGGTGAGCGAATGGAACTCGGGCAACCTGAGCCGCTACGACCCCGCGGATCGCTCGTGGCACGCGTGGCGCCCGTCGGGCGCGAATCCGCACACCTACGCCGTGTGGGTGGACGAGAGCGACGCCGTGTGGATTTCCGAATGGGTCTCGAACAGCATCCTGCGCTTCGACCCTGCAACCGAGAAGTTCGAGCGATTCCCGAGCGACGTGAAGGACGCGGGCGTGAGGCAGATCCTCGGGCGCCGCGGTGAGACCTGGGCGGCGGAGTCGGGCAACGATCGGCTGGTGCGAATCGTCCGGTAGGGGTGGCCGGGGGAACGGTGGCCGAGGGAGCGGTGGTCGCTTTCCGGAACCTGGGAGGCCGGTGTGCCCTCGCCATTCCGCAAATGACCGCGCCGGCACGATGTGGCGCCAGAAAATCGATGGCGCATTTCGATATGCAGTGGCTGGCACCCATCGTTGCTCGGGCTGCACGGTCACTTGCGACGGGCTCGGCGTCCTCCAAGGTTCCGAAAAGCGACCACCGCTCCCCAGCCTCGGAGGGCGGGAGGCCGGTATGCCCTCGCCATTCCGCAAATGACCGCGCCGGCACGATGTGGCG
>DATBEA010000203.1:0-1927 GCA_036276215.1 Usitatibacter sp. | reverse complement strand
CAACGGCGTCGCGGGATCCATAGGCGCGGCGCTGCCCTTCGCGCTCGCGGCGTGCCTCGCGCGCCCCGGCGCGCCGGTGGTCGCGGTGATGGGCGATGGAACGTTCGGCTTCCACACGGCGGAGGTGGACACCGCGGTGCGCTACGGATTGCCGTTCGTCGCCGTGGTGGGCAACGACGCGCGCTGGAATGCCGAGTACCAGATCCAGCTGCGCACCTATGGGGAGGGGCGCACCTATGCGACCGGACTCCTGCCCACGCGCTACGACGAGGTGGCGCGCGGTTTCGGCGCGTTCGGCGAGCACGTCACCGATCCTGCCGAGGTGCTTCCCGCAGCGCGGCGCGCGCTCGCCTCGAAGCGGCCGGCGGTGCTGAACGTGATGATCGAGGGCGTGGCCGCGCCGGTGATCCGGCGGTGACGGTGCGCGTGGCGCTCGCGTGCGTGGCTCTCTGCGCGGCGTCCTGCGCGAGCGACTCGCCCCAGCGCGCGGAGCTCATCGGCTACTACGCCGGCTGGACGGAGCAGGGCGAGATCGATTCGCGCAGGCTCTCGGCGATCGACTACGCGTTCCTCGCGCTCGAGGCCGACGGCTCGGTGGCGCTCGCCCATCCGGGCGCCGACGAAGCGAGCCTCGCTCGCCTTGCGCGAATGAAGCGCGACAATCCCGCGCTCGTCCTCTTCGCTTCCGTGGGCGGCTGGACCGGATCGAGCGGATTCTCCGACATGGCGAGCGATGCGTCGTCGCGCGCGCGCTTCATCGCGAGCTCGCTCGCATTCCTGCGCCGGTACGGCTTCGACGGAATCGACATCGATTGGGAGTACCCGGGCGCCATCGGGGTTGCATGCGCGCCGGGCCTTACCTGCGAGCGCCCCGGCGACAAGGAGAACTTCGTGCGCCTCGCGCGCGAGATGCGCGCCGCGATGGACGGCGCGGGCCGCGCCGAGGGCCGCCGCTACAGGCTCACGATCGCCGCGGGAGCCGACGCGAAGTTCGCGGCCAACTCGAGCGGGCCGTGGCTCGCGCGGCTTGCCGCGAGCCTCGACTGGATCAACCTCATGACCTACGACTACCACGGCACATGGGAGCGGGAATCGAATTTCGTGGCGCCGCTGCGCGCCGATCCCGCGGGCGGCTCGGATGCGAGCGTGGACGCGAGCGTGTCGCTCTTCCTCGCCGAGGGCGTGCCGCCGGGGAAGCTCGTCCCGGGAATTGCGTTCTACGGCAAGGGTTGGACCGGATGCGCGCCGGGGCCCCGCGGCGACGGGCTCTTCCAGCGCTGCAAGGACCTTGCGCGTCCCGATCACGAGGCGACCTTCGAGTTCGCCTACCTGGAAGACGAGGGTTTTCTCGCACGCGACGGGGCGGGCGAGCTCACGCGGGCCGGGCGCGGCTTCGAGCGCCACTGGAGCGCCGCGGCGTCGGGTCCCTGGCTCTATGAAGCCGCGTCGGGGACCTTCATCGCCTACGACGACGAGCGCTCGGTGCGCGACAAGGCGCGCGAGGCGTTACGGCGCGGGTTGCGCGGCGTGATGTTCTGGGAAGTTTCCGCGGACCGGCACGGGGTGTTGCTCCGCGCCGTGGCCGACGAGCTTGGGCGCTGACTAGGACGCCGCGACCGACTTCGCGAGCTTGCGCGTTTCCCTCACGAGGCTCGTGAACCTCGCCTTGCCGAAGACGCGCACGACTTCCTCCTGCGCCGCTTCCCAGGCCGGCATCGCCACGCCGAATGCATGGCGCCCGCGCGCCGTGGTCGAGACCAGCCGGTGGCGCCCGTCGTCGCCCGGGCGCACCTCGACGAGCCCCGCGTCGACGAGCCCCGCCACGCTGCGCGACACCGTGGTCTTGTCCATCACGACGGAGCGGGCGATCTCGCTCATCGGGGTGGGCTCGAGCGCCACGATGGGCCAGAGGACGGCGAGCTGGTTG
>DATBEA010000202.1:0-1551 GCA_036276215.1 Usitatibacter sp. | reverse complement strand
GGAGCCGCTACTCGGACATCACCGCGGGCATCACCGGGCCGCTCATGGCCTACGAAGTGCTCATGGCGTTCTTTCTCGAGGCGGGCTTCCTCGGAATCCTCCTCTTCGGCCGCAACAAGGTGCTGCCGCTGGTGCACTTCGGCGCCGCGATCATGGTTGCGGGTGGCACGCTGCTCTCGACCTTCTGGATCCTCGCGGCCAACAGCTGGATGCAGACGCCTGCCGGCTACGCGATCGTCGACGGACGCTTCGTGCCCGCCGACTGGATGGCAGCGATCTTCAATCCGTCGTTCCCCTACCGGCTGGTGCACACCACGATGGCCTTCTTCATCACGACGGCGTTCGCGGTGATCGGCGTGGCCGCCTGGCACCTGCGCCGCGCGCAGAATGTCGAGGAGAGCCTCGTCATGCAGAAAATGGGGTTCGGGCTGCTCGCGCTCCTCGTCCCGCTGCAGGTCTTCGTGGGCGACCAGCACGGCCTCAATACTCTCGAGCACCAGCCCGTGAAGATCGCGGCGATCGAGGCGAACTGGGAAACGCAGTCGCACATGCCACTGCTGCTCTTCGCTTGGCCCGACGAGCGCGCCGAGCGCAACGCGTTCGAGATCGCAATTCCCGAGGCGGGCTCCCTCATCCTCAGGCATCACGTGGACGGCGTGGTGCCGGGCTTGAAGGACTTCAGGCGCGAGGACCGGCCGCCCGTGGCGATCCCGTTCTTCTCGTTCCGCCTCATGGTCGGCATCGGTCTCGCCATGCTCGCGCTCACCATCGCCGGCCTCTATTTGTGGCGCCGCGACCGGCTCGCGACCGCGCGCCGCTTCCAGGCGCTGTGCATCGCTGCAATGCCCCTCGGCTTCGTGGCAGTCATCGCCGGTTGGGTCACCACCGAGGTGGGCCGCCAGCCGTGGGTCGTGTACGGCTTGCTGCGCACGCGCGATGCGGTGACGCCATCGCTGCATGCCGGTGACGTGGTGTTGTCGCTCGCGGTCTATGTCGCGGCGTACATCGCCATCTTCGGCTCGGGCCTGTACTTCCTCGCCCGGCTCGCGCGCGGTGGATTCGCCGTTCCCGAGCCTACGGCGCAGCCCTTCCCGCGCTCGGCCCGCCCCATGTCGGGCGCCACCCGGGCGACCTGAGCATGTCCCTCGACCTCGTCCCGCTCTGGACCGCGATCCTCGCGTTCGGCGTCTTCATGTACGTGCTGCTCGACGGGTTCGATCTCGGCGTAGGCATCCTCTTTCCGTTCGCGCACGGTCCTGATGAGCGCACGCTCATGATGAATTCGATCGCGCCGATCTGGGACTTCAACGAGACCTGGCTCGTGCTGGGCGGCGTGGGACTGCTCGCGGCCTTTCCGCTCGCCTTCGCGATCATCATTCCCGCGGTGTACTTTCCGATCCTTTTCATGCTGGTCGGCCTCATCTTCCGCGGCGTAGCGTTCGAATTCAGCCACCTCGCGCACAAGCGCACGTTCTGGAGCGTGTCCTTCGCGCTCGGCTCGCTCGTCGCAACCTTCGCGCAGGGCGTGGTCCTCGGTACCTACGTGCAGGG
>DATBEA010000201.1:0-2037 GCA_036276215.1 Usitatibacter sp. | reverse complement strand
GCACGTGGCCGCGGTGATCGGCCACCTCAATTCGGGCGTGACCCTTCCCGCCTCCGAGATCTACAACAAGGCCGGCATTCCCGTGATCTCGGGATCCGCGACGAGCCCCGAGCTCACCGAGCGGGGCATGAAGGGCGTTTTCCGCACCATCGGCCGGGACGACCAGCAGGGGCCCGCGATCGCCGCCTATGTCGCCCGCGAGCTGGGCGCGAAGAAAGTCGCCATCGTGGACGACAAGACGGCGTACGGCGAGGGGTTGGCGAACGAGGTCGAGAAAGCGCTGCGCGCAGCCGGCGTGGCCATCGCCGGGCGCGAGCGCACGACCGACAAGGAGACGGACTTCAAGGCGATCCTCACGCGCATCAAGTCGAAGTCTCCCGACGCGGTCTTCCACGGCGGCATGGACGCGACCGGCGGGCTCATGCTCAGGCAGGCACGCGAGCTGGGCGTGATGTCGGCGTTCGCGTTCGGCGACGGGGCGTGCACGGAGGAGATGGCCGATCTCGCGGGGCCCGCGGGCGAAGGGCTCGCCTGCTCGCAGGCGGGACTGCCGGCCACGTCCGCATCGAAGGATTTCCGCGACGCCTTCCGCGCGCGCTACGGCGACACCAAGCTCTACGCGGCGTACTTCTACGACGCGGCCAACGTCGTCATCGATGCGATGAAGCGCGCCGATTCCACCGACCCCGCGAAATTCGGGCCCGCGATCTACGAGACGAAGATGGTGGGCGCCACCGGCCCCATCGAGTTCGACGCCAAGGGCGACCGCAGGAACGCGGAGATGACGCTCTTTCGCATGAAGGGCGGGAAGATCACGCCCGTCGCGGTCTATCGCGACGGGGAGCTCAAGCCCTTCTGATTCAGTCGGGCGCGGGCCTTGCCTCGTTCAGCCGCAGCCAGCCGCGGATCACGCGGTAGAGATACCACGCCGTGAGGATGAACCACGGGATGAAGATCACGAAGAGGCCCACGATCGTGATCGCGAAGACGAAGGTGCCCACCACCAGCCAGACGATTCCCCAGACGCACGTGCGAAGCAGCCACGAGTAGTGGGATTCGACCCAGGTCCCGCGCACGCTGTCGCGCGTGGCCGCGCCGATGATGAGCGCGACCAGCGCCACCGTCCACAGCGTGAAGGGAGAGATCGCGTGCATGATGTACAGGATGTGCGCGGTGCGCGTGGGCGGGGCGGCGCGCTCGATGTCGCTCATTTGGGAAGGTTCCGGTAGAAGGAGCCCAGCTGGTCGTACGCCTGGCGGCGCTTCGCCTTGTCCACGCTTCCGAGGTCCTGGGCGAGCGAGTCGCGGCGGGCGCGGTCGGAAGACGACATCTTCGCGTCGCGGCCATCGCGGATCGCTTCCATCTCCCACTGCGCGGCCCGCTTCTGATCATCGCTCAGGCTTCCGGCCGAATGCGTCACCTCGAGATTTCGCAGGCGCTGCTCGTCCGAGGAGGTGACCTTGTACGGAGGCGGCGGCGTGGGCTGCGCGGGCACCGGAGCCGCCGCGGCCTGCGCGGGCGCGGCCAGGCCCGCCTTGCGCGCGGCCTCCACCAGCGCGTCGGCCTTGCGCTGCTCCTCGGCCTTCGCCTTGTCGTCCTCGGCCTTCTGCGCCGCGGCGCGCGCCTCGTTCTCGTGGGCGCGATTGGACACACCCGGGGCGAGCTTGCCCTGGTCGGCGCTCGCCTCGCAGCGCGTGTCGCTGTAGACGATCTTGCCGTCGGGCCCCTTGCACTTGAAGAGCTGGGCGGACGCGGCCGTGGAAAGCAGCATCGCCGCGAGCACTGCCGGAACCGTGATTTTCGCCATTTTCATTCGTCCTGGAGATCCTCGCCGGGGAAAAGCTCCTCGATGAAGCCGAGCTTCGAAAGGTCGGTCATCCGCTGCGGATAGAGGATGCCGTCCAGGTGGTCGCACTCGTGTTGCACGACGCGCGCATGGAAGCCTTCCGCCACGCGCTCGATGGGGTCGCCGTTCTCGTCGAAGCCCGTATAGCGAAGCTTCGTGTAGCGCGGCACCACCCCGCGCATGCCGGGCAC
>DATBEA010000200.1:0-6534 GCA_036276215.1 Usitatibacter sp. | reverse complement strand
CCCTGGACGCGGATCGCAGGGCGCCGCGAGCGCCTGCTGGGCAGGCTCGAGGCCTCGCTCGCCGAATCGCGCCGCATCGCCGAAGCGACCTTCCCCGCCAACCGCGTTCCCGTCCATGCGGGCGAGCGCCGCCGGGCCGCGTCCCGCTAGCAAAAGTCTCGTTGAGATCCCGCGGCACCTTCCTGGGCCGCGGGGTTTTTTTTCGCCCTGACCGCCTAGCCGCCGGGCATCGCGTCCAGGAGGTCGGCCAGGTCGTCGGCATGCTCTTCCTCGACCTCGAGGATGCCCTCGAGGAGCCGGCGCGTCGTGGGATCGTCCTCGCCGATGTAGCGCGCCATCTCGCGATAGCTGTCGATCGCGATGCGCTCGGCAACGAGATTCTCCCGGATCATGTCCTGGAGCGTCTTGCCGAGCTTGTACTCGGCGTGGCTTCGCCCCGTCACCGTCTGCGGATCGAAATCGGGCTCCCCGCCCAGCTGCACGATGCGATCGGCGAGGCGTCCGGCGTGTTCCATCTCCTGGTTCGCGTGCTCCAGGAATTCCGCGGCGGCGACCTTCGCCTTGAGGCCCCGAGCCATGTAGTAATCGTGGCGGTAGCGCAGCGTGCACACGATCTCCGTGGCGAGCGCCTCGTTCAGCAACTGCAGCACCTTTTCCCGGTCGGCCTGGTAGCGCTCTGTCACTGCGCCCTCCTCGACGTGGCGGCGCGCAGCTTCGCGCAGCGACTTCACATCGGAAAGGCCGGGTTTGCCGTCGGGACGGCGGTCGGGGGCGTTCATGGCGGCTCCTGGGAAGGGAAAACGGGGAAGCGGGGCTGGGCCCACGGCTCCCTCGTTGGAGCGAGGCGCGCGCCAGAGGTTCGGGCGCGCGCGGGGAAGGGAAGGATCAGGCCGCCAGGCGGCGGGCGTGCAGGAGCTGGTCGAGGGCCTCGGTACCGCCGATCTCGCCAGCAAGCCACGGCTGCGGGGTCGCGAAGAAGTGTCCCTGCAGGTAGTCGGCGTGCGCGTCGATCGCCGCGAGGGCGTGGGCGCGCGTCTCCACGCCTTCGATCGCGACTTTCGCGCCGGCAGCGTGCAGCTCGCAAACGGTGTCGCGCAGCGCCCGGCGCGCGCCTTCGGTGCCGCATCCGCCGATCACCGAGCGGTCGATCTTCACCACGCCGGGGCGAAGCCGTCGCACGCGCGCGAAATCCGAGCACCCGGAGCCGAAGTCGTCCATCGCGACCAGCGCGCCGAGGGCGCGATAAGCCTGCACCGCGTCGGCGAGCAGGTCGTCGTCCGAGCAGCCGGCCTCCAGGATCTCGATGCAGACGCGCTTGGGCAGGAGGCCGTAGTAGCGGATCAGCTCGCCGAATTCCCGCGAGCGGCGCGCGTCGCGCACGGCCGCTTCCGGGTGGACGTTGATGAAGAGCATGCGATCGCCCGGGTCCACGGTCGCGTAGTTGCGCAGGTGCAGCGCCCGGCAGGCCCAATCGAGGAGTCCCCGGCAGTCGTCCGCGACGCTCTCGAAAAGGGATTCGGCGGCGATCTCGGTGCCGTGGGCGTCGCTCGCGCGGGCAAGCGCCTCGAAGCCGAGGCACATCCGCGTGCGCACGCCGTAGATGGGCTGGAAGTGCGTCGTGACCCGCGCGCCGCGCCAGTCGATGAAGGCGCCGCCCCCCGCGCGCACCATTTCCTCGGCGGCCAGCGCCAGGTCGAGCCCTTCCCTCATCGCTTCTCCAGGATATGTCGCTGCCGGACTGAACGCCGGCTTTGGGCACACTCTGGGGGCGCGAGGTTACCCGGGGGTTACACCCCGATACGCATCCGTTGCGTTTGTAAGCAAGGCGCCTAGGGCACGGCCTTGGCGAAGAAGACCGCCAGCGCCTCGGCGATCTCGCCCATGCGGTAGGGCTTGCGCAGCACGCGGTTCACGCCCGCGGAGAGCGCGCGCGCCTCGAACCCGGCGCCGCCGTAGCCGCTCGCGATCACGATCGGCAGCGACGGGTTGAGCTTGCGAAGCTCGAGGGCGAGCTGGGTGCCGATCATCTGCGGCATCACCTCGTCGCTCACGACCGCGTCGAACCTGCGCGGGTTGTCGCGCATGGCTTCCAGCGCCTCGCGGCTGTCGTTGAAGCCCACCGGCTCGTAGCCCAGCTGCGCCAGCATCTCCTCCAGCGCGTGCAGCACGTCGACCTCGTCGTCCACGGCGAGGATCACCTGCCCCGCGCCCATCGCGAGCTCCTGCGACTCCTCGATGATGCCCTCGACGGCGTGGATGCGCGGGATCCATACGGTGAACGCCGTTCCCTTGCCGAGCTCGCTCGCCACCTCGATGAAGCCCTTGTGCTCGGTCACCACCGAATGCACCAGCGCCAGGCCGAGGCCCGTGCCGCGGCCCGCGGGCTTGGTCGTGAAGAACGGCTCGAAGATGCGGTCGATCACCTCCGGGGCGATCCCGTGGCCCGAATCGCGCACGGCGATTCGCAGGTACTCGCCCGCGGGGATCTCGCCGCTTCGCACCTTGCGCGGCGCCTCCAGGACCTCGGGCTGGAGGGACGCGTCGAGCGTGCCGCCCTGGTCCATGGCCTGGATCGCGTTGGTGCAGAGGTTCATGAGCAGCTGGTGCATGCGCGTGGGATCGCCCATCACCATCGCGTCGTCGGCGGAGTTGACGAACGTGACGTCGATGGCGAGCGGCGTCGAGCCGCGCACGAGGTCGCAAACCTCCTGCATGATCGGCGCCACGATCACCGGCATCTTCTCGGTGCCTTCGGCGCGGCTGTACGACAGGATCTGCGTGACCAGCGACTTGGCGCGATTGCCGGCGCCCATGATGGTGTCGAGGTAGCGCTTCATGTCGGGGTCGCTCTCGGCGCGGCGCTGCGCGAGCTCGCCATAGCCCAGGATCGCCCCGAGGATGTTGTTGAAATCGTGGGCGATGCCGCCCGCGAGGTGGCCCACGGCCTGCATCTTCTCGGCCTGCTTCAGCTGCGCCTCGAGGCGCTCGCGCTCGGTTTCGGCGCGCACTTTCTCCGACACGTCCTTCACGAAGCCGATCACGCGGCGCTCGGACGGGTTGTCGCCCGTGGCATCGCCGATGCGGTACGCGTTCACGCCAAGCATCGTGTACTCGCCGTCGTCCTTGCGGAAGCGGTACTCGATGGCGATGTGCGACAGGCTGCCGCTGTTCAGCATTCCGCGCAGTCCCTTCAGCCGGATGCGGTCCTCGGGATGCACGCGCTCCATCCACTGGCGCGCGGTCGAGATGCTCTCCGGCTTCACGCCGAGCACGGAGCGCGTGTCCCCGTCCCAGAGCACGCCGCCGTTGTTCGGGTCGAGCTCGTAGAGGAGGTTGCCGCTCGCGCGGATCACCGCCTCGTGGCGGTTGCGCCACGCCGCGGTCTCGTAGATCGCCTCCTCGCGCTCGACCAGGAGCGCCGCGGAGAAGAGGGTGGTGACCACGATGGTCGCGAGGTAGCCCTGCAGGTGCAGCATCGCGCGCACGTCGGCCACGCCGTCCACCGAGAAGGGCCCGAACCCGTGGGCGGTCTGCCAGAAGGCGATGAGACCGAAGATGGCGAGGCCGAGGGTCGTCGTGCGCATCCCGAACCGCAGCGCCGCCCAGATCAGGAACGGCGCGCACAAATAGATGAGCGGCGGGATGAACCCCGGCGCCGACGGGCGCGAGCCGAAGACGTAGTTGGTGGTGATGATGAGGCCCGCGTAGAGGACGACCAGCTCGGGCAGCTTGGCGCGCGTCATCTCCAGGGCTTCCACCAGCCCCTGGCGGCTCCAGGCGAGGATGAGCGGCGCCGTGATGAGCATCCCCAGCATCGTCGATACGAAGGTGACCGACCATTGCTCGCGGAAAGGCGCGCTGGTGTGCAGGTAAGTGAACCCCGCATCCAGGATCGACATGGCGCCCACGAGCGGGGCCATCCCGACCAGGAAGGCCGCCACGCCTTTCACGGTGTCCACCTGCACGCGCGGGCCGGCAAGCCGCAGCAGTCCCGCGGCCACCAGGAGCGGCTGCGCCACGTTCACCGACATGCTGGCCAGGACGAGGCGCACGTCCATCTGCATGTCGCGGTACATGTCCAGGCCCACCGCGAGCGTGGCGAGCGCGACCAGCGCGAGGTAGACGGGCCAGCGGCGAACCGGCGCGACCAGGAGAACGCCGAGGGCCAGGCCATGGGCGGGCCAGATCACGAGCGGAAACCGCGTGTGCACGGGCAGGCTGAGGGCGTACGCGGCCAGCACGTAGTACACGACGCCGAACGTCACGTACGCGAGCGTCTGCCTCGCGGACACGTCGTTTCCAGCCCCTTCGACCGACGGTGTTTGGGCGCTCATGGACTTTCGCTCGGATTCTACGGGCTCCGGCGTTAAAATGCGCCCGGACCCCCCAATTCATCAAAAGCCCCCGTGGAAGCCCATATCCTGGTCGTCGATGACGATGTCGCCATCCGAGAGCTGATCCGCGAATACCTCACGGAGCACGATTTCAAGGTTTCCCTCGCCGAGAGCGGGGGCGACATGGACAAGGTCCTGGGCGCCGAAATGGTGGACCTGGTGATCCTGGACCTGAAGCTGCCCGACGAGGACGGCCTCGCCATCGCGCGGCGGCTGCGCGAGTCCCTCGACCTGCCCATCATCATCCTCACGGGGCGCAAGGAAGAGGCCGACCGCATCATGGGCCTGGAGCTGGGGGCCGACGACTACGTGACCAAGCCCTTCAGCCAGCGCGAGCTCCTCGCACGCATCAAGGCGGTCCTGCGCCGCACCGAGGGCAAGCGCGAGACGCGCCGCGGCGAGAGCGTGCGCGCCTTCCGGTTCTCGGGCTGGGAGCTCAATACCGGCACGAGGAAGCTCAAGGCCCCCGATGAGCGCAACGTCGAGCTCACCAACAGCGAGTACGCGCTCCTGGTGGCATTCCTCAAGGCGCCGGGACGGATCCTCTCGCGCGACCAGCTCCTCGAATCGAGCCGCCTGCACGACGACATCTACGACCGCTCGATCGACGTCCAGATCCTGAGGTTGAGGCGCAAGATCGAGGAGAGTCCCAACCAGCCGCAGCTCATCCGCACCGAGCGCGGCGCAGGCTACTACCTGAACTCCACGGTCGAGACGGTCTAGGCCGGGCGTGGCATCGATCGCCTTCTCGTTTCGTCCGCGTCTCTGGGCGAGCCTGAAGGGTTACCGGCGGGAGGACCTGGTCGCGGACGCCGGCTCGGGGATCACCGTGGCGCTGGTCGCCCTGCCGCTGGCGATGGCCTTCGCGATCGCCTCCGGGGTGCGTCCCGAGCAGGGCATCGTCACCGCCATCGTGGGCGGGCTCATCGTCTCGCTCCTGGGCGGCTCGAAGGTCCAGATCGCGGGCCCGGCCGGGGCGTTCGTGGGCCTGCTCTACGGGATCGCCGAGAAATTCGGCGTCGCGAACCTGCTCATCGCCACCATGATGGCCGGCGCGTTGCTCTTCGCCCTGGGCGCGCTGCGCCTGGGCACGCTGGTTCGCTTCATCCCCGTGTCCATCGTGGTGGGCTTCACCACCGGCATCGCGATCATCATCGCCCTCTCGCAGGTGCGCGATTTCCTCGGCCTCGCCACCGGGAAGATGCCTTCGAATTTCTTCTCGCAGGTCGCCGTGCTCGCGAAAAGCCTTCCGTCGACCAACTTCGCGGCGGCGTCCATCGGGCTCGCGTGCCTTCTCGTGATCGTGGCCTGGCCGGCCGCCTCGAGCGAGAAGCCCGGCAACTGGCGCTTCGTCACGGCCAAGCTTCCCAGCACCGCCGTGGTCCTGGTGCTCTCGGCGTTCGCGGTCTGGGCGCTCGACCTCAAGGTGGAGACGATCGGGACGCGTTTCGGCGAGCTGCCCCGGGGGCTGCCGGCCCCGCGCCTGCCGGCCTTCGACTGGTCGACCGCGCAGAACCTGCTGGCGCCTTCGATCGCCATCGCGCTGCTGGGCGCCATCGAGTCGCTGCTGTGCGCGCGGGTGGCCGACGGCATGATCGGCGACCGCCACGATCCCAACCAGGAGCTCATGGCGCAGGGCGCGGCGAATTTCGTCTCGCCGCTCTTCGGCGGCATCGCGGTGACCGGCACGATCGCGCGCACCATGACCAACGTGCGAAGCGGGGCGCGCTCTCCCGTGGCCGGGATCGTGCATTCGGCCGCGCTCTTGCTGGTGCTCGTGGCCCTCGCGCCCGCCGCGGGCTATATCCCCCTCTCGGCGCTCGCCGCGGTGCTGCTGTGGGTCGCGTTCAACATGGTGGCGCTGCGCGAGCTGCGCGAGCTGCGGCACTACTCGATGTTCTATCGCTCGATCCTGCTCGCCACGCTCACCCTCACCGTGGTCTTCGACCTCACGGTCGCCGTCGAGGTGGGCCTCGTCCTGTCGAGCCTCTTCTTCATCTATCGCATCTCGTCGATCACCACCGTCACGCCGCTCGCCCTTCCGCCGCGCTATGCCGAGCGCGCCGGCCTGCGCGTGGGCGCGTGGGAGATCTTCGGCTCGATCTTCTTCGGCTCGGTCACCAAGCTCGAGGCGCTGCTC
>DATBEA010000199.1:0-2340 GCA_036276215.1 Usitatibacter sp. | reverse complement strand
CTGCATGGGGTGCAGGGGGTCGAAGGTTCGAATCCTTTCGCCCCGACCAATTCCCAAGGAGCGGTTGCCCGAGGCCTACGGTAAGCTTCCGGCGACATGGAACAGGAACGCTACGCCCCGGGGGACAAGGGCGAGATCTGGTGCGAGCATTGGCACCGCTACCACTACATGGCGCCGCTCGCCCAAGGAAAGCGCGTGCTGGATGTGGCCTGCGGCGAGGGTTATGGCGCCGCGCTGCTCGCGCGATCGGCCGCACGCGTGAGCGCCGTGGACGCGGCTCCCGACGTGCTCGCCCGGGCACGATCGCGATACGGTGCGCTCGCCAACCTCGAATTCCTCGATGGCCGCTGCGAGGCGCTGCCGCTCGAAGCCCGGAGCGTGGACCTCGCCGTCTCGTTCGAGACCCTCGAGCACATCGACCAGCGCGAGAAATTCCTGGACGAGCTCGGACGCGTGCTGGACCCCGCCGGCCTCCTCGCCATCTCGACGCCCGACCGTGAGGTCTATTCGGAAGCGCGCAACTACCGCAATCCGCACCACGTGCACGAGTACCGCGCCAGCGAGTTCGCCGAGCTCCTGCGGGCACGCTTCGCGCACGTGGCCTTCGTGGGGCAGCGCTTCGACACCTATTCGCTGATCTGGCCGCTGGAAGGGGAAGGCCAAGGAGCACAGCTCCTCGAGGGCGCGCAGCACGATGCCGAACGCCCCGCCCACTCGGTCTCCGATCCGATGTACTTGATCGCTGTCTGCGGTGCGGAGGGTGAGGCCGTCCAGGCCGCGACGCGGGCGATCTCGGTGCTCGCCGACCGCGAGCACTTCGTCCTTTCCGACTACCAGTCGCTCATCCGCCGCCTGGGCGAAGTCTCGGCGCAGGCCGAGCGCATCGAGGCGGCCTACAACGCTTCCCAACGCCAGCTCGCGCAGCTCGCGCGCGAACGCGACGCCCTGCTGGCACGCCTCGAAGGGACCAAGGCCCCGGGCCCGGGTACGCCGCCGCAAAAATGGCGTACTCGGTAGCCGTCCCGGTCTTCAACGGCTTCGACGCGACGCGCAGGTGCCTCGACTCCCTGGCGCGGCATACGCCCGCCGGGTGCCGCATCATCCTGGTGGACGACGCCAGCACCGACGCGCGCATTCCCGGGCTCCTTCGGGATTTCGCGGCGCGCCGGGAGTCGACGCTCGTCCTCGCCAACGAGACGAACCTGGGCTTCGTCGGCGCCGTGAATCGCGCACTCGCCGCGGGCGGCCGCGACGACGTGATCGTCCTCAATTCCGATACCGAGGTGGGAGCGGGCTGGGTCGAAGGCCTCGTGCGCTGCCGCGAAAGCGATCCGGGAATCGCGATCGCCTGCCCGCTCTCGAACCGGGCCACGATCTTGTCCATTCCCGGCGTTGAATCGCTGTACCGGCGTCCCGACGCAAGCGTCGACGTCGACGCGCTCGCCGCGACCGTGCGGGCGGCGTCACTGCGCAGCTACGTGCGGCTGCCCACGGCCGTCGGCTTCTGCATGCTCGTCACGCGCGAGCTGCTCGACCGCGCCGGAAGCCTCGACGAGGCCTACGGCCGCGGATACGGCGAGGAAAACGACCTCTCCATGCGCGCGCTCGACCTGGGCTTCGAGATCGCCTGCGCGGACGATGTCTTCGTCTACCACGCGGGCGAAGCGTCGTTCGGGGAGTTGCCCGCAACGCGGGAACGCCGCGCGGCGAACCACAACCGGCTCACGCGGCGCTGGCCCGCGTACGACCCCGGCGTCGCGGCCTGGGCAAAGCGCAACCCGCTGCGCTCGACGCTCGAGCGCGTGAACGCCTTCGCCGAGCGCGAGCGTCTGCCGGGCCGCGTGCGCGTTCTCCAGGTGCTTCACCGGTTCGAGACCCAGGGCGGCATCGAGGAGCACACGCGCGAGATCATGCGGAGGCTTCGGGACGAGGCCGTATTCACCGTGGTCGTTCCCGAGCACGCGAAGGGCGCCTGGGGCGACATGCGCATCGAGCGCCCCGCGCCGCACCTTCGCATCGTCCACGTGAACCTGGAGATGTCGGAGCCCGGCATCCGGGTGATCGGTCACCGGGCCAACGTCGCCGATGCGTCCATCGAGGCTTCATTTCGCGCGCTCATGGCGGGCGAGCCGCAGGTCGTGCACATCCAGTCGCTGGTCGGATGGAACACGGTGGGGCTCGCGCGCGTGGCGAAGGAATCCGGCACGCCGGTCGTGGTGACGGCGCACGACCTCTCGCTCCTCTGCGCGGACTACAACATGATGACCGGCCCTCGGGACCTCCCGTGCGGGCGCGATCGCGCGCGCGGCAACGACGAGGGGTGCATCGCGTGCCTGCGCG
>DATBEA010000198.1:0-8434 GCA_036276215.1 Usitatibacter sp. | reverse complement strand
TGCAGCACGCGCCTCACCGCCGGATGCGATTGCAGGGCGCGCGCCACGTGCAGCGCGCTCGCCTCGTGGCGCGCGAGACGCGTCGCCAGCGTGCGCATGCCGCGCACGGCGAGGAAGATGTCGTCGGGGCTCGCCGATTGGCCGAGGTCGCGCGCGGCATCGCGAAGGCGCGGCCACCACGCCTCGTTCGCGACGACGGCGCCGATCAGCACGTCGGAGTGCCCGGCGGGATATTTCGTCGCGGCCTGCACGACGAGGTCGGCGCCGTGCTCGAACGAGCGGAAGTACGCGCCCGTGGCCCATGTGTTGTCGTGGATCACCGCGGCGCCGCGTGCGCGCGCGATGGCGGCGATCGCCGGGAAATCCTGAACCTCGAAGGTGAGCGAGCCGGGGCTTTCGAGGTACACCAGGCGCGTATTCGGGCGCATGAGGGCGTCGATGCCCGCGCCGATCGTGGGCTCGTAGAACGTGGTCTCGACGCCGAAGCGCGCGAGCGTTCGCGCGCAGAAGCGGCGCGTGGGACTGTAGACGCTGTCGGTGACGAGCACGTGGTCTCCCGACTCCACGCAGGCCATGATCGCCACCGCGACGGCGGCGAGCCCCGAAGGGAGCGTCACCGCGCGATGGCCGCCTTCGAGCTCCACCATGAGCTCCTCGAAGGCCGCGCGCAGCGGCATGTTCGCGAGGCCGTAGGTGGGCACCACTTCGTCGGCGTCGAAGCGGCGCTGCACCTCCCGCATCTCGGCCATCGACTCGAACGTGACGGTGGAAGCCCGGGCGACGGGCAGGTTCACGGTTCCGGGGGTCGAGCGGGCGCGCCGGCCGCGTTGTGCGAGCCGCGTGCCGAGCTTCATTTGCCGAGCGGCCTCACGGCGGCGCTCACCTCGAGCCGCGAGCGCTTTCCGCCCTTGTCCTCGATCGTGAAGGTGAGCGGCACGCGGTCGCCCTCGGAGAGCGGGCGGGTGAGCTGCTCCAGCATCACGTGGTAGCCGCCCGGATGCATCTCGACGGGACGGCCCGCGGGAAGGCGAAGCACGTCCACTTCCCGCATGGTCGCGCGTCCCGACTCCATGCGCGATTCGTGGATCTGCGCCACGCGCGCCGCCGGCGTCGTGACCGAGATCACGCGCGCATCCTCGGTGCTGGTGAAGGTCACGAAAGCGCCCGTGGCCGTCTGCGCGGGCACGGTGCCCCGCACCCACGCGTCGGTCGCGGTCACCGCGGCGGAAGCGCGAAGCGCGCAAGCGGCAAGCACCGCCAGCAGCAGCGCGCGCCTCATTTCGCGAGCGCCTCGGCCGGACGCGCCATGGCCTGCGCTTCCTTCGGCTGGAAGATCCGCTCCATCTCGCGGCGAACGCGCACGGCCTGGGACTGCGCGTCGTGCTCGACGTCGTCCCACGACACCACCGCGCCCTCGGCGATGTCGCGCTTCAGTTTCACGTGGTGAGCCAGCCCGATGGGCAGCGCGCGCTGCGTGGCCGATTGCGCCGCGGGCATGAGCTTGCCCCACACCGTGTAGCCGCCTTCGCCATCGAGGACCTCGCCGCGCGCGAGCGCTCGCTTGGCCGTCGCCACGCAGTCGGCGCGCCATGCGTCGGCCGCGCCCGTGGGCTCGTGCCGCAAGGCCGCGCTCGCGACGCTCACGCCGAGCTCCAGGCCGATCAGGTGGCTGGGCTTGTACATCGACGCGTACTCGCCCGACGGATCGGTCACGATGCCGTACTCGCCGAAGCAACGGCGCACGTACTCGTGGCTCGCGGCGAAGGTCACGTACACGCCCCAGCGCAGGTCGCGGAACACGGGACGGCCGTCGCGCTCGAGGCTCGAGATCACCTCGACCTGCCCGGCATGATGCAGGGTCCCGCCCGCCGAGAGCGGCCGCAGCACGCGGGCGAGGTCGTCCACGCCGCACGCCGGGAAGGCGAGGCCGCCGGGCGCGGGCGTGAGGCCCGTCGCGTTGGCGACCGCGGCCATCTCGATCCCGCTCTTGGTGCCGTCGAGGAACGAGTTGAACATCTGCGCGTTGAAGTCGCCGCGCGCCACCGTCTCGTCGCTGAAGCCGTAGTGCCCCCACACGGTGCGCGGCGTCGAGGCGTGGTACTGCGGAAGGTACTTGGTCCCCTTGCCCGCCGCGACCACGGTGAAGCCCGCGGTGCGCGCCCAGTCGACGAGCTCGCAGATGAGCGCGGGCTGGTCGCCGTAGGCGAGCGAGTACACGACGCCCGCCTCCCGCGCCCGCCTCGCCAGGAGCGGTCCCGCGAGCGCGTCGGCTTCGACGTTCACCATCACGATGTGCTTGCCCGCCTCGCAACAGGCGAGCGCGTGGGTTATTCCAGCGCCGGGGCTGCCGGTGCTGTCGATCACGACCTCGGTGGCCGGATGCGCGATGGCCGCCATGGCGTCGCCGGTCACGCACGTGGCGAGCGTGCGGGCCGCCTCGTCCAGCGTGGCGGCGGCGTAGCGCTCCGGCTCCCAACCCACCCGCGCGAGGGAGGCGCGCGCGCGCTCCGGCGCGAGGTCGGCCACCGCGAGCACGTGGATGCCGGGCGTGCGCTGCGCCTGCGCGAGATACATGGAGCCGAACTTGCCGGCGCCGACGAGCACCACGCGCACGGGACGCTTTTCCGCGGCGCGGGCGAGGAGGAGGCGGTGGAGGTTCATACGGTAGGGAAGACCCGACGGACGGCCTAACAGTTTACCGTCTGGAAGAAGCACAATTGCACTCATGGGCGAAATGGCCACTTCTCGCCCGGACGGCCTGGAGACCCGCGTCCGGGCGCTCGCACCGGGGCTCGACGTGCTGAGCCTCCCGGCGTGCATCCTCGATCCGGCCCTGCGCTACGTGTACGTGAACGCCGGCTACCAGGCTATGTCCGGGCGCACTCGCGAGCAGTGCATGGGCCGCACCCCCGACGAAGTCTTCGAGCGCACCCCGCGCGACGAGCGCCGCGTGCACCTGAAGAAGGCGCTCGCCGGCGAGACGACGGTCTTCACGCGCCGCAACATCGAGGGGCCCGGCGCCGGGCGCTGGGTGAGCGCGCATTACTTCCCGATCCGGGGCGAAGACGGGCAGGTCGCGGGCGTCCTCGTCGTGCTGGTGGACGTGCAGGCGCTGAAGGAAGCCGAAGCGGCGCTCGCCGACCGCGAGCGCAAGCTCTCGCTCATCATCGACTCGGTGGGCTTTCCGGTCACCTACGTGGACAGGAACCGGGTGATCCGCTTCGCCAACCTGCCGAGCTGCGAATGGTCGGGGCGCACCGCCGCCAACATGATCGGCGAGCCCATCACCGCGGTGATGACCGCCGAGGTGCGCGAGGCGGCCGTGCCGCTCATCGAGCGCGCACTCGCCGGCGAGCCGATCACCTACGAGCGCGAGGCGCTCTGGCCCGGGCGCGAGAAGCGCCACATCCGCGGCCACATGATCCCGGACCGCGACGCCAACGGCGCGGTGCTCGGGGTGCTGATCGTGCTGCTCGACATCGAGCAGGACCACCAGCTGCGCAAGGCGATCGAGGGCAAGGAGGCGCAGCTGCGCCACTTCGCCGAGAACATCCCCGGGCCGATCGCGGTCGTGGACCGCGAGTTCCGCTACCTCTTCGCCAACAAGTTCTTCCAGAAAAGCCGCGGCGTGCCGCTCGAGCGCATCGTGGGCCGGCGCGTGGACGAGGTGATCGGGGCCGAGGCCGCCGCGGAGTTCTTCACCCCGTACGTCGATCGCCTGAGGCGCGGCGAGACCTGCACCCACGAGCGCCTGGTGGGCGGCCCGGGCGGGGAGCAGCGCTGGCACCAGGTGCAGCTCGCGCCCATCATGGTGACGCTCGACGACGGCACGCAGCGCTTCAACGGCTACTACATCGTCTCCTCCGACATCCACGACATCAAGGCCGCCCAGGAGCGGCTCGCGGCGCAGGAAGCGCAGCTTCGCCTCTACACCGACAACATCCCGGACTCGGTCGCGTACCTGGACTCGAGCCGCCGCTTCCTCTTCGCCAACCGCCACTTCGCCGCGCAGCGCGGGCTGCCCGTGGATCGCATCATCGGGCGGACCAGCGAGGAGGTGCTGGGTCGCGAGATCGCAGCCTGGATCGCCGAGCGCACCCAGCGCGTGTTCGACCGCGGCGAGACCGCGACCTACGAGCGCATCGTGACGCTGCCCAACGGCGAGAGGCGCTGGTCGCACGTGAAGGCGGTGCCGCACTTCGGCGACGACGGCGCGGTGGTCGGCATGTACGTGGTGAGCCACGACATCACCGACGTGAAGCAGGCGCAGGAGAAGCTCGCCGCGAGCGAGGAGGAGCTGCGCTTCTTCGCCGAGAACATTCCCGAGGCGATCGCCTACGTGGACCTCGAGCGCGGCTGCACCTTCGTGAACAACCGCTACCTCGAAAGCCGCGCCCTGTCGCGCGAGCTCGTGCTCGGGAAGTTCCCCGGGGAGGTCTTCCCGCCCGAGGTGATGCGTGAGCTCCAGCCCCACATCGACCGCGCGGTCGCGGGCGAGGAATCGACCTACGAGCGCTTCGTGGAGACCCGGGGCGGCGCGCACCGCTGGGTGCGCGTGCGCATCACGCCGCGGCTCGAGCACGACGGGCGCGTGCGCGGCTACTACGCGGTGTCCACCGACATCCACGAAATCAAGACCGCCCAGGAGCTGCTCGCCGACAAGGAACGGCAGCTGCGCCAGGTGATCGACTCGATTCCCACGCCGATGTGCTACGTGGACGGCGCCGACCGCTACCGGTACGTGAACGACGCGTTCCTCTCGTACATCGGGCTGCCCTCGGCCGAGATCGTGGGCCAGCCGGTGCGCACGGTGCTGGGCGACGAGCGCTGGCAGCTCCTCAGGCCGTCGCTCGAGCGCGTGCGCGCGGGCGAAGCGCTCGCGGTCGAGCGGCTGGTGGGCTTCGCCGACGGCCACAAGCGCTGGATGATCGTGCGCCTCACGCCGCGCATGGTGGCCGGCCGCTACGAGGGCTACTACGCCACCACGAGCGACATCCACGAGCAGAAGGCGGTCGAGGACGAGCTGCGCCGAACCAACACGATCCTCTCGGCGCACTTCGACAACACGCCGCTCGCGGTGATCGAGTGGGACACGGAGCTTCGCATCGCACGCTGGTCGGGGCAGGCCGAGGCCATCTTCGGCTGGAGCGCCGCCGAGGTGCTGGGCCGCGCGCTCCACGGCTGGCGGCACGTGTACGAGGAGGACGAGCCCGCGGTCACCCGGATGATCCACGGCCTGGTCGAGGGGCCCGAGCGGCACGCGACGCTTCGCCACCGCAACTACCGCAAGGACGGCTCGGTGATCTGGGTCGAATGGAACAATTCCGCGCTTCGCGACGAGTCGGGCCGCGTGATCTCGATCCTGTCGCTCGCGCAGGACGTCTCCTCGCGCATCCAGGCCGAGGAGCGGCTGCAGTACATGGCCACGCACGACGGCCTCACCGGCCTGCCCAACAGCGTGCTGCTCCACGACCGGCTCGAGGCGGCGCTCTCGCGGGCGCGGCGCGCGCGCCGGCGGGTTGGGGTGATGTTCCTCGACCTCGACCACTTCAAGGACGTGAACGACACGCTGGGCCACCGCGTGGGCGACGCGCTGCTGAAGGAGCTCGCGCGGCGCATCCGCGCGGCGCTGCGCCAGAGCGACGTGCTCGCGCGCATCTCGGGAGACGAGTTCGTGGTGGTCCTCGAAGACCTTCCCGACGAAGGCTCGGCCGAGCGCGTCGCGCGCATCATCCTCGAGGAGGTGCGCCGGCCCTTCCACGTCGAGGGCAACGAGATCCACGTGAGCGGCAGCCTCGGTCTCGCGATGCATCCCGAGGACGGGGCGGATGCCGAGACGCTCCTCAAGAACGCCGACGCGGCGATGTACCACGCGAAGGAGCTGGGGCGAAACGGCTTTCGGACGTTCTCCGCCGAGCTCGCGCAGCGCCGTGCGCAGCGCGTGCAGGTGGAGACGGCGCTGCGCCGCGCCCTGAAGGAAGACGAGCTCGAGCTGCACTACCAGCCCATCGTGGACATCGCGAGCGGCGCGGTGCATTCGGTCGAGGCGCTGCTTCGCTGGCACGACCCCGAGCGCGGCCTCGTGCTGCCCCAGGGCTTCATCCCGCTCGCCGAGGAGTCGGGGCTCGGGCATGCCATCGGCCACTGGGTGATGGAGGCGGCGTGCCTGCAGGCGCGCAAGTGGCGCGACGAAGGCGTCGCCTCCCTCGGGGTGAGCGTGAACCTCTCGGCGGGCCAGCTGCGCGACACCGCGATGGTGGCGGACCTCAAGCGCATCCTGTCGCGCACCGGATGCGAGCCCGGATGGCTGCAGCTCGAGATCACCGAGACCAGCATGGTGCGCGATGTCGAGGGCGCGAGCCTCGTGCTCGCCAAGCTGCGCAACCTCGGCGTGCGCGTGGCGATCGACGACTTCGGCACGGGGTTCTCGAGCCTTTCGCACCTGCGCCACCTGCCCGTGGACGTGCTGAAGATCGACAAGGCCTTCGTCGCGGACGTGGACCTCCCGCGCAAGCGCGGCGAGAACGCGGGCGGGGCCGCGATCGCCTCCGCGGTCATCGGGCTCGCGCGCGGGCTGGGGCTGAAGGTCGTGGCCGAGGGCGTGGAGAAGCGCTCGCAGCTGAACTTCCTCGCGCGCCAGGGATGCGATGCCGCCCAGGGTTACCTGCTATGCCCGCCCATGCCGGTGGCCGAGCTCGAGCGCTGGCTCGCCCAGCGGCGCAAGGCGCCCGCGCGTGCCGGCGCTACCAGCGGATCGAAACGCGCGCGCCCCCGAGCGGCGACTCGCTGATCCACGCGTGGCCGCCGTGCCACTCGGCGACGCTCCTCACGATCGCAAGGCCCAGGCCCACGCCGCCGCTGTCGCGCCCCCGGCTGCCTTCCAGGCGGGTGAAGGGCTCGAAGAGCCGCTGGCGCTCCGCAACGGGCACGCCGGGGCCGTCGTCGTCCACGCTCAGCACGTTGTGGCCGCCCTCGCGCGCCACCGAGAGCACGACGCGGTTGCGCGCGTAGCGCATCGCGTTGCGAAGGATGTTCACGAGCGCCCGGGTGAGGTACTTGGGATCGCACGAAAGGGTCGCCGGCATTTCGGCGGGGCCCTCGATCGCCACGTCGCGCGCGTCGCCGCGCATCTCGCCCGTCACGCGGCGCAGCGCCTCCTCCACGATGGAGGCGGTGGGCACCTCGCGCGGGGCATACGGCGGGGCGTGGCGCAGGTTGGCGAGGAGGAGCAGCTCGCCCACCAGCTCCTCGAGGTCCACCACGTCCTGCTCCATCGCGCCGAAGCGCTGCTCGCGCTCGTCTCCCTCCGGGCTCGTGCGCGCGAGCTCGAGGTCGAACTTGAGCTGCGCGAGCGGCGTGCGCAGCTCGTGGGCCACGCCCTGCTCCAGGTCGCGGTGCGACTGCAGGAGCGCCTGCACGCGACCGGCCATCACGTTGAAGGCCTTGGCGATGGGCTGCAGCATCGAGTCGGACCCGATCTGCGCGCGCACGCCGAAGTCGCCCTCGCCCACGCGCGAGGTCGCCGCCGAGAGCGCCTGGAGGTCGCGCCATACGGGCCACATCCATCGCCAGAGGATCCCGCACATGGCGAGCGTCATGAGCGCCACGATGATCGCGTAGTAGATGAGCTGGTAGCGGTAGGCGCCCACCCATTCGATGCGCAGCACCTGGTCGGAGCCCTTCATGCGCCGCTCGTACACCCAGCCGCCCCCCGGCCGGTCGCGGAAGGCGATGTCGCCCGCGAGGAGCCGCTCCTTCTCGGAATCGGACATGAAGAGGTCGTTCTCGGCCTTGTCCAGGGGCACGAGCTGGTGCTCGACGCGGAACGTCTTCTCGATCTCCTTCAGCCGCCCGGGCCAGTCGGGCACGCGCCGGTCGGTGATCACGCGCTCGGCGCGGTCGAAGGCCACGCCCGCGCGCTGGCGCTGCTCGCCCGAGTCCATCTGTGCCATCACCTGGTCCGTGACGTACATGAAGAACACGAACGCCAGCGTCGCCGGCAACATGAGGAACAGGTAGAGCCGGAGGAAGAGCCGGAGCAAGCCCGCGGTCCCTTCAGGCGTCGCCGGTGAAGAGGTATCCCTTGAGGCGCACCGTCTTGATCATGGTCTCGGCGCCGCCCGCGTCCTGGAGCTTGCGGCGCAGGCGGCAGATGCGCGCGTCGATCGAGCGGTCGAGCCCGTCGTAGTCGATGCCGCGCACCACGCGCAGGATCTCGTCGCGAGTGACCACCGTTCCGTGGCGCGAGGCGAGCAGCCACAGGATGTCGAAGTCGCCGGTGGTGAGCTCCACCTCGCGGCCGTCGAGCGTGGCCGAGCGGCGCGAGCCGTCGATCTCGACGCGGCCGGCGCGCAGCGCCGCCTCGGGCGCGGGACCGGCCCGCGAGCCCGCGCGGCGAAGCAGGGCCTCGATCCGCGCGAGCAGCACGCGCGGC
>DATBEA010000197.1:0-10685 GCA_036276215.1 Usitatibacter sp. | reverse complement strand
GCGAGCGCGAGCGACATCACCTTGGTGAGCTGGTTGATGCCGCCCTTCGAGACCACGTAAGGCACCTGGTTGGGAATCGCGAGCACGCCGTTCACGCTCGACATGTTCACGATCGCACCACCGCGTCCCTGCTTCACCATGCGCCGCGCCGCGGCCTGCCCCGCGAGGAAGATGCCCTTCAGGTTCACCGCGATGACGCGGTCGAAATCGGCTTCCTCGAGGTCGAGTAACTCGGCGGCGTGCACGATGCCCGCATTCGAGACGAGGATGTCCAGGCGTCCCCACGATTCCACGGCAGCGGCGACGGCCGCTTCCACGGAGGCCTTGCGCGAGACGTCGCACTGCACGCCGGCGGCCTGCAAACCCGCTTCGCGCAGCTTCGCCGCTTCGCGGTTCGCGCTCTGGGCATTCACGTCGGCGAGCGTCACGCGCGCGCCCTCGCGGGCGAACGCCTCGGCGCAGGCGAGGCCGATGCCTTGCGCGGCCCCGGTCACCAACGCGCCCTTCCCCGCGAGGCGCATTACTTCGCCGCTCCCGGCTTGGGCTCTGCGGGCTTGATCGAATCGAACTTGAGCGGCTCGAGGTTGAGCGGCGCTTCCTTGCGCGACGCGGACTTGAGCGCCTCGGCCATCTCCGCGCAGAACGCGTCGTGGCCCTTGGGGCAACTGGAGGTCAAGCGTCCCCTGATCGAGGAGAGGTCGTCCTTCGCGGCGGGGCTTTTCAGGTGCTCCACCACGAACGCCTTGTAGCCCGGATCCTTCTCGGCGTCGGCGGCGAGCTGGTCGCCGTTCTTCCATGCGACCGCGAGCCGCAGCAGCGCGTCCGTGTACTGGTCCGCGATGTCGCCCGTGTCGCAGTGCTTGTAATCGGCCCACGCCTTGCGAAGCTGCGGCCAGGTGACGACGGCGTCGATCGACCTTTGCGCGTTGCCGATGTCGGCCCGGGTGCAGGCCTTGTCGGCGGCATGGGCCGCGGGCAGGAGGCACGAGGCGAGAGCCGCGAGGAGAAGCCATTTCATGTTCATGCCGCCTTTCCGGGGCGTTGCCCCGCCTGGGAAAGCCTCTCGCGCACGCTGCGCAGGATGCCCGCTGCATCGAGGCCGCAGTCGGCGAGGAGCTGCGCCGCGTCTCCGTGCTCCACGAACCGGTCGGGCAGGCCGAGCATGAGGACCTGCGCGGAAATTCCGACGCCGGCGAGCGCTTCGGCCACCGCCGAGCCCGCGCCGCCCTGCACCGCGTTCTCCTCCACCGTCACGAGGAGCTCGTGCGACGTGGCGAGGCGGAAGACGAGCTCCGTATCGAGGGGCTTCACGAAGCGCATGTTGGCGACCGTGGCGTTCAGCTCCGCGGCGGCCTCGAGCGCCGGCGCGAGCATCGAGCCGAAGGCGAGGATCGCGATGCGCTTGCCCTCGCGGCGCACCTCGCCGCGGCCCAGGGCAACGACCTGCATCGCGCCCTTCACTTCCACGCCCGGGCCCGCGCCGCGGGGATAGCGCACCGCCGAGGGCGAATCGAGCGTGAACGCGGTATAGAGCATCTGCCGGCATTCGTTCTCGTCGGCGGGCGCCATCACGGTCATGTTGGGAATGGCACGCAGGAACGAGAGGTCGAACGCGCCGTGGTGCGTCGGGCCGTCCGCGCCCACGAGGCCCCCGCGATCCATCGCGAAGACCACCGGCAGGTCCTGGAGCGCCACGTCATGGATGAGCTGGTCGTAGGCGCGCTGCAGGAACGTCGAATAGATCGCGACCACGGGCTTCATGCCCTCGACCGCGAGGCCCGCGGCGAAAGTGACCGCGTGCTGCTCGGCGATGCCCACGTCGAAGTAGCGATCCGGATACTGCTGCGAGAACTTCACGAGGCCCGAGCCCTCGCGCATCGCCGGCGTGATGGCGACCAGGCGCGGGTCCGCCGCGGCCATGTCGCAGAGCCAGTCGCCGAAGACCTGCGTGTAGGTGGGGCGAGGCCGGGAATCCTGCGCGGCCTTCGCCTTCACGATGCCCACGCCCGGATCGAACTTGCCGGGGCCGTGGTACGTGATCGGGTCTTCCTCGGCGTACGCGTAGCCCTGGCCCTTGCGCGTGACCACGTGCAGGAACTGCGGGCCGTCCAGGCGCTTCACGTTCTCCAGCGTGTCCACCAGCACGTCGAGGTTGTGGCCGTCGATGGGGCCGGTGTAGTTGAAGCCGAACTCCTCGAAGAGCGTGGAGGGCGTGAGCATGCCCTTGGCGTGTTCCTCGAAGCGCTTGGCGAGCTCCTTCAGCGGCGGGGCGCTGGCGAGCATCTTCTCCGCGGTCTTGCGCGTGGCCGCGTAGAAGCGGCCCGACATGAGCTTCGCGAGGTAGTTGTTCAGCGCGCCCACGTTCTCCGAGATCGACATGTCGTTGTCGTTCAGGACCACGATCACGTTGGCGTCCGCCTGCTTCGCGTTGTTGAGCGCCTCGAAGGCCATGCCGGCGGTCAGCGCGCCGTCGCCGATCACCGCGACCACGCGGTGCGGATCACCCTTGGCGCGCGCGGCCACCGCCATGCCGATCGCCGCCGAGATCGACGTCGATGAATGCGCCGTGCCGAACGTGTCGTAGGGGCTTTCCTCGCGGCGCGGGAAACCGGCGATGCCGCCCTTCTGGCGAAGCCGCTTCATGCCGGCGCGCCGGCCCGTGAGGATCTTGTGGCCGTAGGTCTGGTGCCCCACGTCCCAGATGAGGCGATCGCGCGGCGTGTCGAACACGTAGTGCAGCGCGATGGTGAGCTCCACCGTGCCCAGGTTCGAGGAGAGGTGCCCGCCCGTGGCCGACACCGAATCGAGGATGAACCCGCGAAGCTCCTGCGCGAGCTGGGGAAGGCTGCGACGGTCGAGCCGGCGAAGGACCGCCGGATCGTCGATCGTCTCGAGGAGGGGATAGGCGCTCATCCGGGGATAGCCATTCTACGCCGCACGTCAATTGTTCCGGTGCACGATGAATTCGGCGATCTCGTGCAGGCGCTTCGCGCGCTCGCCGAACGGGGCCAGCGCTTCCTTCGCGTCGCGCAGCAATTCGGCCGCGAAGCGCTTCGCCTCCGCAAGCCCCATGAGGCTCGTGTACGTGGGCTTTCCCGCCGCCTTGTCCTTGCCCGCGGTCTTGCCGAGGGATTCGGCGTCGCCTTCCTCGTCCAGGATGTCGTCCACGACCTGGAAGGCGAGGCCCACGTACTTCGCGTAGCGGTCGAGCGCTTCGCGCTCCGCGTCGGCGCCGGATGTTCCGCAGCGCGCGCCCATCACCACCGAGGCGCGGATGAGCGCGCCGGTCTTCAGGATGTGCATGTATTCCAGCTCGGGGAGCGAGAGCGGCTTGCCCACCGCGTCCAGGTCGATCGCCTGTCCGCCCGCCATGCCTCGCGAGCCGCAGGCGCCCGCGAAGAGGTCGAGCATCTCGAGCTGCGCCACGGGATCGTCGGCGAGGCGGTGCTGCGCGAGAAGCTGGAACGCGAGGCTCTGCAGCGCGTCGCCCGCGAGGAGCGCCGTCGCTTCGTCGAATTCCACGTGGCAAGTCGGCTTTCCGCGGCGAAGGACGTCGTCGTCCATGCACGGCAGGTCGTCGTGGATGAGCGAGTATGCGTGGATCATCTCGATGGCCGAGGCCACGACCTCGAGGCGGCGCGCCTCGGCGCCGGTGACCTCGCCCGCGCCGAAGACCAGCATCGCGCGAACGCGCTTTCCGCCGCCGAGCGTCGAGTAGCGCATCGCGTCGTGCAGCCTCGCCGGCGCGATCCGGGACGCGGGCAGGAGCTCGGCCAGCACTGTTTGCATGCGGGCCGCCACCTCCCGCGACCAGGCGTCGAAATCCGGGGCGCTCACTTCGCGTCGGGCGTGAAATCGCGCAAGGTCTCGCCGTCGAGGATCGCGATGCGGGCCTGCGCGTCGGTGAGCCTCGCCTCGCAGAACCGAATGAGCTCGGCGCCGCGCTGGTAGGCGGCGAGCGACTCCTCGAGGGGGAGCTTGCCGTCCTCCATGCGGGCGACGAGGCGCTCGAGTTCCTCCAGGGCTTTCTCGAAGGACAGGGCGTCGGCGGGGGGGTTCTGTTGGGCCATGGCGAAACCGCCAATGATACCGCAAAGGTCTTGAAAAATAAGGCCTCTTGCCCCAAAATAGAGGGGCAAGATCACCGGGACGGAGCTGCAGAGTTAAAAGCTAGCTGACTCGATTAGCCCGCGTTGTTTCTTATCTTCGATTGGCACCTGGAGGTGGGAAAAATGACGGACCTGGCGAGCCAGAAATCACTGACGCGCGCGGCGCCCCATTTGCCGCTTGCGTGGTACTTCGACCCCAAGATCGCGGCCCTCGAGGAGAAGCTCCTCTTCGCCCGCGGACCCGGTTACGTGGGCCATCGACAGATGGCGCCGGACCCCGGCGACTATCGCGTGCTCGACTGGCGCTCCAACGGCGCCTGGTCGCTCATGAACAACGACGGCCGCCATGACCTGGTTTCCAACGTGTGCCGGCACCGCCAGGCGATCATGCTGAAGGGCCACGGGTCGCTCCCCGGCGGCACCATCACCTGCCCGCTGCACCGCTGGAGCTACGACAGCCGCGGCAAGCATATCGGGGCCCCGAACTTCCCCGACATGCCGTGCCTCGACCTGCCGCGCCAGGACCTGCAGGAATGGAACGGCATGCTCTTCAACGGCAAGCGCACGGTCGCGAGGGACCTCGCGCGCCTGGGCGTCGCGAAGGAGCTCGACTTCGCGGGCTACCACCTCGGCAAGGTCGAGACCGTCGAGTACGGATTCAACTGGAAGACCTTCGTCGAGGTGTACCTCGAGGACTACCACGTGGGTCCGTTCCATCCGGGCCTTGGCCGCTTCGTGACGTGCGACGACCTGAAGTGGGAGTTCGGCGACTGGCACAACGTGCAGACCGTGGGCGTGAACCAGCGCCTGGGCACGCCCGGCTCCGACACCTACAAGCAGTGGCACGAGCAGGTGCTGCGCTTCCGCAACGGCGAGCCGCCGCCCCACGGCGCCATCTGGCTCACCTACTATCCGAACGTCATGGTCGAGTGGTACCCGCACGTGCTCGTGATCTCGACGCTGCACCCGCGCGGCCCCGAGAAGTGCCTGAACGTGGTCGAGTTCTACTATCCCGAGGAGATCGCGCTCTTCGAGCCCGAGTTCATGGCCGCGCAGCAGAAGGCCTACCACGAGACCGCGGGCGAGGACGAGGAGATCTGCATGCGCATGACCGAGGGCCGGCGCGCGCTGCTCGCCGATGGGCGCGAGGAGCACGGGCCGTACCAGTCGCCCATGGAGGACGGCATGGTGCATTTCCACGAGTTCATCCGCCGGGAGCTCGGGCAGCACGCCTGAAGCCCATGACGCGGCGCGTGCCGGTCATCCTCAACGGGAGCGCCGGCCGCGGATCCAACGCCGACACGGTCGCCGGCCTGCAAGCGCGCTTCGCCGCGCACGGCCTCGAGGCCCATGTGCACGTGGCCGCCACAGGCGATGATCTTTCACGCATCGCCCGCGAGCTGGTGCGCGAGGCCCCGCCGCTCATCGTCGCCGCGGGCGGCGATGGCACCGTGAGCTGCATCGCCTCCAACCTGCAGGGCACGAAGACGGCGCTGGGGGTGCTTCCCATGGGCACGCTCAACCATTTCGCACGCGACGTGGGCATTCCCGGCGACCTCGACGCCGCCATCGAGGTCATCGCCTCGGGGCGCGCGATCGACGTGGACGTGGGTGTGGTGAACGAAGTCCACTTCATCAACAACGCGAGCCTCGGCCTCTATCCCGACATCGTCCGCGACCGCACGCGCCAGCAACGCCGTCTCGGGCGCGGCAAGTACTGGGCGATGACATGGGCCACCCTCACGGCGCTGCGGCGCTCGTCGTTCCTGCACCTCACGCTCGAGCTCGACGGCGAGGCGCACACCGGCCGCGCGCCCTTCGTCTTCATCGGCAACAACGGCTACGTGATGGAGGGCTTCGGGATCGGCAGGCGCTCGAGCCTTCGCGACGGACGCTTGAGCGTGTACACGACGCGCCGGCGCTCGCGCTTCGGCCTCGTGGCCCTTGCGTTTCGCGCACTGGCAGGCCGGCTCGAGCAGGCCGACGACTTCCTCGCCCAGAGCGTGAAGCGCCTTCGCGTGGAATCGCGCCACCGCCACCTGCACGTGGCCACCGACGGCGAGGTGACGAGGATGAGGACGCCGCTCGAGATCCGCTCGCTCCCGGGAGCGCTGCGGGTGATCGCGCCGGGAAGCGCGCCGTGAGGACGCTCGCCCATCTCTCCGACCTGCACTTCGGCCGCGTGCATCCGCCGGTCCTGGAGCCGCTGCGCCAGGCGCTTGCCGCGATCCGGCCCGACCTCGTGGTCGTCTCGGGAGACCTCACGCAGCGGGCGCGCGCCGCGCAGTTCCGCGAGGCGCGCGAGTTCCTCGATTCGCTTCCCTTTCCGCGGCTGGTGGTGCCGGGCAACCACGACATTCCCCTCTACAACGTCGTGAAGCGCTTCACCGCGCCGCTGCGCGACTACAAGCGCATCGTCTCGCACGAGCTCTGCCCCACGTTCGACGACGCCGAGATGGTGGTCGTGGGGGTCAACACGGCGCGCTCGCTCGTGTTCAAGGGCGGGCGCATCGGCCGCAAGCAGATGGACAAGGTGCGCGCCGCGTTCGCCGGCGCGCAACGAAAGCTCAAGGTGATCGTGACGCACCATCCCTTCGACGGGAAGCTCGCGCATTGCGGGGCGGACCTGCTGCTCTCGGGCCACCTGCACGAGGCCTCGGTGGATCATGCCGCAACCGGCGAGGGCGAGACGCTCGCGGTGCAGGCGGGAACCGCGACCTCGTCGCGAACGCGGGAGACCGCCAACTCGTTCAACGCCATTCGCGCGACGCCCGGGCACGTCGAGATCGAGACGCACCAGTGGTCGGATGGCGCATTCCAGCGCGTGGAGATCCATCGATTCGACCGCGCGGGCCTCCAATGGCGGCGCGCGCAAGGCTAGCCGCCCGGGTTTCGTTCGGGCTCGCCGCGGCGGCATTCGCCGCGCTCGCATGGAGCATCGCGGTGGATTCGTGGACCGTTCCCATGGACGAGGCGTGCGTCATGTGGCTGCACTCGCACATGAGCGGCGGGGGCACCGCCGCGATGGCGCTCGTCTCGCGCCTGCACTCGCCGGGGATGATCGGCCTCTGGAGCCTCGCCTTCGCCGCGATCCTCGTCGCGCGGCGGGAGCGCCAATGGATCGCGACGCTCGCCCTGGCCGTGGTCGGCGGCATGCTGCTCAACGACGCGCTCAAGCTCGCGTTCCATCGCGCGCGGCCCCACTTCGAGGACTCGCTCGACGTTCTCGGCAGCTACAGCTTTCCCAGCGGGCACACGGCCGACTCGACCGTGTTCTACGGTGCGCTCGCGGCGTATCTCTTCACGCGCTTTCCCCATCGCGGCGCGCGCGCGGCGATCGCGACGGGGGCGATCCTCGCGATCGTCGCCGTCGCATGCTCACGCGTGTACCTGGGCGCCCACTACCCGAGCGACGTCATCGCCGCGGCGTGCACGAGCACGATGTGGCTCGTGCTCTGCCTCAACCGGCGCTAGCGGGGAAAGCCCCCGCGGCGTCGCATCGTCCACGCGGCCCCCGCCAGGAGCAACAGCACCAGCAACGCGAGCGCGCGGATGTCGAGCGTGGGCACGAGGAATGCTCCAGCGCCCGGGCCTCCCTGGTCGTCGATGATGCCGTTCGCCGTGAGGTCGTCGTCGCCGAGCCCGCCGTCGGTGATGCTGAAGGTCGCCGTATTGCTCGTGATCGTCGCGGGCATGTTGTACCAGTGCGGCGAATGATTGGACGACGTGGGCCCGTACTTCCAATAGCGCGAGCCCGCCGGCAACGGCTGGGGATACGTGATGGACAGCGTGACCGTCGCGCCCACGGGGCACCCGGCGACCGAGAAGTCGAAGAGGCCCTCGGGGAAAGCCACGCCACCGGGCGGAGCGGTCGGCGGGACCGGCGGCGAGCCGGGCGGCGGACCGATGAACTGGGGCGAAGAGAACGTGCAGCTCGCCGGACCCGCGAGGTGCGCGGTGATGGTGCCGGTCCCGGTAGCCGACGGGCCCGAGAACGTCACGACCGAAAGCGAGTCGGTATCGGTCGCCGAGTTGTTGCCCGGGTTGGGATCGGTCGCGCCCGCGGGCGCGGTGACCGTCGCCGTGTTGCTCAACGTGCCGGCCGCCGAGGAGCTCACGCTCGCGGACGCGGTGTAGGTGACGCTTGCGCCGACGGGCAGGTTCACGGTGTCGTTGATGTTGCCGGCGCCCGATCCGGTGCAGGTGCCGCCGCCCGCTCCCGTGCAGGTCCAGGTCACGGTGAGCGATGCGGGGAAGGTATCCGCGACGGTCGCGCCCGTCACGTTCGAGGGCCCGGCGTTGCTCGCCGTGATCGTGTAGGTCACCGTGCCGCCCGGAGCGGCCGCCGTCGCGCCGTCGGTCAGCGTGATCGCGAGATCCGCATTCGCTACCAGGGTGTCGGTGTCGGTCGCGGAGTTGTTGCCCGGGTTCGGCTCGATCACGCCCGCCGGCGCCGTGACGGTCGCCGTGTTGGACAACGAGCCGGTCGCCGCGGCGCTCACGGTGGCGCTCACGGTGTAGCTGACGCTCGCGCCTGCCGGCAGGTTCACCGTGTCGTTGATGTTGCCGGCGCCGGACGCGGTGCACGTCCCGCCACCCGCGCCGACGCAAGTCCAGGTCCCGGTGAGGGAAGCGGGCAGCGTATCCGCGACGGTCGCGCCGATCGCGGTGGACGGCCCCGCGTTGCTCGCGGTGATCGTGTACGTGACGCTTCCGCCCGGTGTCGCCGTGGTGACGCCATCCGTCTTGGTGATGGCGAGGTCCGCCTGGGGCGCGAGGGTATCCGTATCCGTGGCCGAGTTGTTGGCCGTGTTGGTATCGGTCACGCTCGCCGTCGCGAATGCCGTGTTCGAGAGCGTGCCGGTCGCCGCAGGGTCGATCGTCCCCGACGCGGTGTAAGTCACGCTGGCACCGGCCGGCAGGTTCACCGTGTCATTGATGTTTCCGGAGCCCCCGGCCGAGCACGTGCCGCCGCCCGCCCCGGCACACGTCCAGGTGGCGGTGAGCCCGATCGGGAACGGATCGAAGACGTTGGTGCCGGGCGAATCGCTCGGGCCGGCATTGCTGGCGGTGATCGTGTAGGTGACGGATCCTCCCGGCGTCGCGGTGGTCACGCCGTCGGTCTTCGTGATGGCGACATCGGCCTGCGGGGTGGTGGCGCCCTGGTAGTTGGCCGAGTTGTTCGTGTTGTCCGTGTCTCCGAGGCTGGCGGTCACGGTCATCGCTTGAATGATGCCCGGAGCAGGGACGCTCGAGAGCACGGTGCACTGGATGTTGTAGTCCACAATGCTGCTCGCGGGCAGGTTCACCACGTCGTTGATCGACGAGGTTCCGGATGCCGTGCAGGTCGATCCGCCTAACGTGGTGCAGGTCCAGGTGATGTTCGTGCAGAAGGGCGTCAGCGGGAACGAGACGGTCGCGGCGGGCTCGGCGTTGGCCCCCTGGTTGAAGACCGCCATCTCGATGTTCACGACGGTCTGGCCCGGGACGATGCCGCTGGTCGGATGGGTCCCGCCAGGGAGGGCCGTGATGAGGAGGTCGGTCGCCGCCTGGGCCACAGGCGATGAGGCGAGCCACGCGCCCAGGGCGAGCGTGCCGAGAAGACGGGAAAGGAAAGGAGCCTGAAGATCGCGGCGGCGCGCCATGGTCGTCCCTGTTTTCTGGTTTTGGGTCGTGCCGCGCCAATATAACCCGGACCCGCAGGACGCCGCTATTTATTCGTTGTCGAACTCGTGCACCACCGCCCAGAGGGTCGCGAACGTGTACTGCGAGAAATCCGCGTGCAGCTCCTCGTAGTCCTCGGCGCGCACGGGCTCGCGCTCCTTGCCCTTGCGGACCTCGAACCAACGCTGCTGGATCTTCTCGCGGATGGCATGCGGCGGCATCGCGGGGCGGCGCAGCGACGACGCCGTGCCGGAAAAAAGCCGGCGCTTCAGCGTCACGTCCGCCGACGAGATCTTGAAGAGCTTCGAAAGCATGTTGGACGTCGCGCCGTGCGTGATGAAGAACTCGAGCTGGCGCGATCTCTTGGTGAGGTAGTCGACCTGCCTCAAGCCGTGCTCCAGCGACCCCGCGTCGATCTGGATCGCCACGCGCGGCTCGGTCATCTCCGAGAGGCGCACGAGCTCGGCCGATGAAAGCGCGGAGAGCTCCTCGACCTGCTGGTCGGTGAATCCCGCGGGCGGCGGGGTCTTGTTGCGGGCCGCTTCCTGCAGCTCGCGGATCAACTGCGCCAGCGCAAGCAGGCGCAATTGCTGGTCTCGCACGACGATCATGGGGCGCCTCCAATCCCGCGGCGCTTCTCTGCAGGTTTTATCGTCGCCGCTGGTTGAAAAATGCTCCGCGCGCAGGGTCAAGTCAACCGGAAATCCCCAACGGCGCGTGCTTTTGTGGATAACCAGGAAGCGAGCGCCCGCTCACGGCACCCTGGCGACTTCCTCGTAGTGCAGGACCGTCGGAAACGGTTCGTAAAAGTGGTGGAGCAACTTGCGCCACTGCTGGTATTGGGGAGATTTCCGGAATCCCTCCTCGTGGGCGGCGACGCTATCCCAGCGCACCAGCAACAGGTACTGGCCT
>DATBEA010000196.1:0-2850 GCA_036276215.1 Usitatibacter sp. | reverse complement strand
ATGCGATGGCGCGCGGCGCTGTAGGCCCACTCGAGGCCCGCGCCCGTGAGCTCGGCCACGCGCATCCACGAGAGTCCCGTGAAGATGGCGAGGCCTCCCGCGAGCACCGCGAGCAGGACGAGGGTGGCGCCGGTGAAACCGAGAAGCGGCCCGATGCCGCTGGCGAGCACGGTGCCCACCGCGCCGCCCGCGGCGAACCCGGCGGCCTGTGCCGGCCCATGAAGGCGCATGGCTTCCAGCGTGCAGCTCGCCGCGAGGACCAGCACGAACCCCGTGAGCGAGAGCGCCAGCGTGCGCCGGCTCAAGAGCTCCCAGCGCTCGACGCGGCGGTAGAGCCTCAGGATGCACACGACGGCGAGCGCCACCCACCACCACGCCGACATGCCGAAGACGTAGTAGAAGGCGTCGGCGAGCCACGCCCCCATCATCCCGCCCTTGTTCACGAGGGGCGCGCCCGAGCCGCTGAACGAGGGGCCCGGATCGGAACGGCTGAAGGTGGCGAGGACCAGGGCGAGGTAGATCCCCGCGGCGGCGAGGACGATCCAGGCGGCTTCCCGCATTGCGCGTGCAAGCCGCGGCTGGGTGCCGGGTACGGTCGTTACAGCGATGGCGGGAGCTCTCTGTTGATGCGGGGGTCCCCAACTTGTTGGGGCGGGGTCGTCGTGATCATCATAACGAAGGCGGCAGCTCTCGGTTGATGATCGTGATCGCCTTCGACTCGATGGAGATGAAGCCGCGATCCGAGAGGTCCTTCAGGATCCGGTTCACCATCTCGCGCGAGGCGCCCACCATGTTGGCCAGGTCCTGCTGCGAGAGCTTCTCGCCCACCATGAGCTTTCCGTTGTTGTAGACGGACAGCTCGAGGAGCGTGCTCGCCACGCGCCCGTATACGTCCATGAGGGCGAGCGTGCCGATCTTGCGGTCGGCCTCGCGCACGCGCTGGGCGAGTATCTGCATCACGACGTTCGCGATGCGCGGGTGCTGCTCGACGCAGCGCTCGAACGCCACGTGCGTGAGCACGAGGAACATCGCCGGCTCGATGGTGGTGACGGAAGCCGAGCGCGGCTGCTTGTCGATCATCGACATCTCGCCGAAGAAGGCGCCGGGCCCGAGGATCTTCAGGATGATCTCGCGGCCTTCCTCGTCGCCGATGAAGACCTTCACCTTGCCCGACACGATCATGTAGAGCGAGTCGCCCATCTCGCCCTCGGTGAGCACCACCGCATTCTTGGGATAGCTCTTCTCGGCGGCGACGGAGCGCACCGCATCCAGCTCCTTGTCCGAGAGCTGGGTGAAGAACGGCACCGCCTTGAGCGTCATCGTGCGCTCGCCGACGGCGGGGCGCTTGAGGTCTTGGGCCATGGCCTCCTAATTACAGAAAATGTCGTGATTTGTCAAATGCTTAGGCAAGCTACCTGAGATACCCCCTTAATCTCAGGCACATACAGGCGAATGCAGGGGATGCGATAATCTCGGTTTTCCCGCCTTTCACCCCCATTTCCTCCCCGTGACAACAAGACATTCCCGCCTTCTCATCCTCGGCTCGGGCCCCGCGGGCTATAGCGCGGCGGTCTACGCGGCCCGCGCGAACCTGAAGCCCGTGCTCATCACCGGGCTCGCCCAGGGCGGCCAGCTCATGACGACCACCGACGTGGACAACTGGCCCGCCGACGCCATGGGCGTGCAGGGACCGGAGCTGATGGAGCGCTTCCTCAAGCACGCCGAGCGCTTCGAGACCGAGATCATCTTCGACCAGGTCCACACGGCGAAGCTCGCGGAAAGGCCCATCACGCTGGTGGGCGACGCGGGCACCTACACCTGCGACGCGCTCATCATCGCAACGGGCGCCTCGGCCATGTACCTGGGCCTCGAGAGCGAGACCGCGTTCATGGGCAAGGGCGTCTCGGGCTGCGCCACGTGCGACGGCTTCTTCTACAAGGGCCAGGACGTGTGCGTGGTGGGCGGCGGCAACACCGCGGTGGAGGAAGCGCTCTACCTCACCAACATCGCGAAGCACGTGACCGTGATCCATCGCCGCGACAAGTTCCGCGCCGAGAAGATCCTCCAGGACAAGCTCTTCGCGAGGCAGGCCGAGGGCAAGGCGAAGATCGAATGGGACCAGACGCTCGACCAGGTGCTGGGCGACAAGTCGGGCGTGACGGGCGTGCGCATCAAGAGCACGAAGGACGGCACGACGAAGGACCTCGCGCTCACCGGCTGCTTCATCGCGATCGGGCACAAGCCCAACACCGACATCTTCGCGGGCCAGCTCGACATGAAGGACGGCTACATCGTCACGAAGAGCGGGCTCGCGGGCAACGCCACGGCGACCAGCGTCCCCGGCGTCTTCGCCGCGGGCGACGTGCAGGACCACGTGTACCGCCAGGCGGTCACGAGCGCGGGCACCGGCTGCATGGCCGCGCTCGATGCGGACAAGTATCTCGAGAGCCTCGGCTGAGCCGAGGCGCGAGGCGCGCGACGTGAGACGCGAGAAGGGCAAAGGCGGCGAGGACGAGGTGTTCCGCGAGGCGATGCGCGGCGTCGCACCCATGCCGCCGTCCGGGCGCATCGAGCCCCGCCATTCGCCCGCGCCGCCGATTCCGCGCAAGCGCGAAGAGGACGAGCGCGCCGTCCTCGAAGAGCTGGCTCGCTTCACGCTCGATGACGAATGCGAGCTGGAGGACGACGGGTCGTTCCTGCGGCCGGGGCTGCCGCGCGACATCCTGAGAAAGCTGCGCCGCACGCACTGGGTGATCCAGGACCACCTCGACCTGCACGGGCTCACCGGCGCCGAGGCCGCGGCCGAGACCGGCCTCTTCCTCGCCGAGGCGCGCCGCCGCGGGCTTCGCT
>DATBEA010000195.1:0-4042 GCA_036276215.1 Usitatibacter sp. | reverse complement strand
GGGGTTCGAGGCGCAGGCGCGGCGCGTGATCGACAACGTGGCTGCGATCCTGGAGGCGGCGGGGAGCGGCACCGACCTCATCGTGAAGGCGACGGTCTACATCGCCGACGTGGCCCACTGGCCGGCGTTCAACGCGATCTACGCGGAGAAGCTGGGCGCGCACCGCCCCGCGCGGACGGTGGTCCCCGTCGCGCACCTGCACTACGGCTACCTCGTGGAGATGGACGCGATCGGCGCCGTGCGCCGGCCTTAGCCTTGGCCTTGGGCTTGGCCTTGGTCTTGGCCTTGGCGGTCCCGCGGCGCTTGGCGCCGGCCTTGCGCGACTTGCTTCCGGCAGCGGGAGTGGACATCTTGCGCACCGTCTCCCCCAGCTCGCGGAGCTGGCGCGTGAGCTCGCCCACCTCGCCGCGGCCCATCTGCTGCAGCTTGGCGAGGCTGGAGCCGTCGCGCAGGCCGCGCAGCGCCTGGTCGGCGGCTTCGCGCGCCTTGCCGCCGAGCCCGCGGCCCTGCTCGACCAGCACATCGAACATCTTCGGGCCTTCGGCGCGCGCGCGTTCGAAGGCGCCCAGGCCGGCGAGCCAGATGCGCTGGGCGGAATCGGCGATGGCGGCGCCGGGCTCGGGCGTGCGGGCGCGATGGGTGCGGCTGCGGCGCTTGCGTGCTGCCATGGCGGTTGCTCCTCGGGAAGTGTCGATGGGCTGTTAGAGCCGGCGGCGCCTCGATCGTTCGCCCTGCGGGCGCGCGGTACACTTCGCCATCCCGGCGAAGGAAGGCTCGCGATGGCAAGCGTCGTGCAGGGCAGCGCGGTCGAGCGCATCTGGTTGAGGTCCTACCCGCCGGGCGTCCCCGCCGAGGCCGACGTGGACGCCTACGCCAGCATCGCGGGAATCCTCCAGGCGAGCTGCGCGCGTTTCGCGCGCCTGCCGGCCTTCACCTGCATGGACGCCACGATCGACTATGCGACGCTCGACCGGCTCTCGGCGCGCTTCGCCGCCTGGCTGCAGAAGCAAGGCCTCGCCAGGGGCGATCGCGTGGCCCTCATGATGCCCAACGTGCTCCAGTACCCGGTGGCGCTATTCGGGATCCTTCGCGCCGGCATGGTGGCGGTGAACTGCAACCCGCTCTATACGCCGCGCGAGCTCGAGCACCAGCTGAACGACGCGGGCGCCGCGGCGATCGTGATCCTCGAGAACTTCGCCGCCACGCTGGAGCAGGTGATCGCGCGCACCCAGGTGCGCAAGGTGGTCACGACCCAGCTGGGCGACATGCTGGGATTTCCGCGGTCGGCGATCGTGAACTGGGTGGTGAAGCACAAGCGCAAGATGGTGCCCGCGTGGAACATCCCCGGGACGACGCGCTTCAGGACGGCGCTCTCCGAGGGCGCGCGGGGGCGCCTGGAGGAGCCCGCGCTGGGCCATGGCGACCTCGCGTTCCTGCAGTACACGGGCGGCACGACCGGCATCTCCAAGGGCGCGATGCTCACCCACGGCAACATCGTGGCCAACCTGCAGCAGGTCTCGGCATGGATCGGCGGCGGCCTCGAGGATGGGCGCGAGGTCGTGATCACGGCGCTGCCGATGTACCACATCTTCGCGCTCACCGGCAGCTGCCTCACCAACATGAAGATCGGGGCGCACAACGTGCTCATCACCAACCCGCGTGACATGCCGCGGTTCGTGGACGAGCTCGCCAAGCACCGGTTCACGTCTTTCTCGGGCGTGAATACGCTCTTCGCCGCGCTCATGAACACCCCCGGCTTCGACCAGCTCGACTTCTCCGCGCTCAAGCTCTCGCTGGGAGGCGGCATGGCGGTGCAGCGTGCCGTGGCCGAGCGCTGGAAGAAGGTCACGGGCTGCCCGCTCCTCGAGGCCTACGGCCTCACGGAAACTTCCCCGGGGGCGTGCATCAACCCGCTCGTGGCGGGTTTCGAATACAACGGCACGGCGGGGCTGCCGATCCCGTCGACGGTGGTGACCATCCGCGACGACGACGCGAACATCCTCGCCCAGGGCGCGACCGGCGAGATCTGCATCGCCGGCCCCCAGGTGATGAAGGGCTACTGGAACCGCCCCGACGAGACTGCCAAGGTGATGACCGCGGACGGCGCGTTCCGCACCGGCGACATCGGGCTCATGACGCCCGAGGGCTACGTGAAGATCGTGGACCGCAAGAAGGACATGATCTCGGTATCGGGCTTCAAGGTGTTCCCCAACGAGATCGAGGACGTGATCGCCTCGATGCCCGGAGTGCTCGAGGTGTGCGCGGTCGCCGCGCCCGACGAGCATTCGGGAGAGATCGTGCGCGTGGTGATCGTGCGCAAGGACCCGTCGCTCACCCGGGAGCAGGTGATCGACTTTAGCCGCAAGCAGCTCACGGGCTACAAGGTGCCGAAGATCGTCGAGTTCTGGAAGGAGCTGCCCAAGACCAACGTCGGCAAGGTGCTTCGCCGGCAGGTGAAGGACACGCCACCCAAACCCGCCTGAGCCTCGCGCTCAGGCGGCGCGCTCGTACACCGGCCCGTATTCGCCCAGCGCGGCGCGGATGCGCTCCACGGCCCAGTCGATCGCCTCGCGGTCGATCACGAGCGGCGGGGCGAAGCGCGCGACCGTCCCGTGGGTGTCCTTGGACAGGATCCCGTGGCGCAGCAGCGTCTCGACGAACTGGCGGGCCGTGGCGCGCCGCGTGTCGATCTCCAGGCCGACCAGGAGCCCCTTGCCGCGCACGTCGACGATCATCGGGCTGGAAATGCCCTTCAGGCGCGCGAGGAGGTAGTCTCCGAGCGTCGCCGCGCGCTCCGCGAGGTTTTCCTCGAGGAGCACGTTGAGCGACTCCAGGCCCACCGCGGCGCCCAATGCGTTGCCCCCGAATGTGCTGCCATGGTCGCCGGGGCGGAAGACGCCCATCACGGATTCGCGCGCGGCGAACGCCGAGACCGGCAGCAGCCCGCCGCCCAGCGCCTTGCCGAGGATGATGCCGTCGGGCGAAATGCCCTCGTGCTGGCACGCGAGCACCTTGCCGGTGCGGCCGAGGCCCGTCTGCACCTCGTCCACGATGAGCAGCACGTTGTGCTTGCGGCAGATGCGCTGCGCCTCGCGCAGGTAGCCTTCGGGCGGCACGACGATGCCCGCTTCACCCTGGATGGGCTCCACGAGGAAGGCCGCCACCTCGGGCGTGATGGCCGCCTCGAGGGCCGCGGCGTCCCCGAAGGGCACCGCGATGAAGCCGTCGGCGTACGGGCCGAAATCGTCGCGATACTGCGCCTCCGACGAGAATCCGACGATCGTCGTGGTGCGGCCGTGGAAATTGCCGGCGCACACGATGATCTTCGCGCGGTCGCGCGCGATGCCCTTCACCTTGTAACCCCATTTGCGCGAGCACTTGATGGCGGTTTCGACGCCCTCGGCGCCCGTGCTCATGGGAAGCGCGCGCTCCATGCCGGTCACCTCGCAGATCTTCGCGAGGAACGGCGGAAGGCGGTCGCTGTAGAAGGCGCGCGAGGTCACGGCGAGGCGCCGGGCCTGCGACTCGAGCGCCGCGAGCAGGCGCGGATGCCCGTAGCCGAAGCTCACCGCCGAGTAGGCCGAGAGCATGTCGAGGTAGCGTCGTCCCTGGTCGTCCCAGAGCCAGATGCCCTCGCCGCGCGAGAGCACCACGGGCAGGGGCTCGTAATTGGTGGCGCCGTACTGGCGCTCGAGAGCGATTTTGTCGCTCATGGGCGTCATCCTCAATGTAGTCGGTCTCACATTATACCTGTGAGGACAGGTACTTATCCCCATAGTTCAAGCCGGACGCAGGGTCGCGGCGAGGCTGGCCGCGAGCCGCATGGCCACCGCGTAGATCGTGAGTTGGGGATTGGTGCCGAGGCCCGTGGGAAATACCGACGCGTCGTGCACCGAAACGTTGCCGAGCTGGTGGTGGCGCCCCGATTCGTCCACCACGGAGCGCGAGGGCTCGCGCCCCATGGCGCAGCCGCCCATCACGTGCGCGCTGAATACGCGCGCGAGGAGCGGCCGGGCCTCGAGCGCGGCGATCATGGGTTTCG
>DATBEA010000194.1:0-22275 GCA_036276215.1 Usitatibacter sp. | reverse complement strand
AAGGGGTCAGACCCCTTTTCCCAAGGAGAGGAACGTTCCGCCGGGCGGGAAAAGGGGTCTGACCCCATTTCGCACTTTCATGTGATTGGCGCGGGCGCCATGGGTGGCGACATCGCGGCGTGGGCCGCGCTGCGGGGCGTGACGGTGACGCTGCAGGACCTGGCGCCGGAGCGCATCGCGCCGGCGGTGAAGCGCGCGGCGGAGCTCTTCCGCAAGCGGCTCAAGCAGCCGCACCTCGTGCAGGCGGCCATGGACCGGCTCATTCCCGACGTCGCGGGCGATGGCGTGCCGCGGGCGGACCTGGTGATCGAGGCGATCGTCGAGAATGCCGACGTGAAGCGCAAGCTCTACGCGCAGGTCGAGCCTCGCATGAAGGAAGGGGCCATCCTCGCCACGAATACTTCATCGATCCCGCTGCAGCAGCTTTCCTCGTCGCTCGGCCGTCCCGAGCGCCTCGTGGGCCTGCATTTCTTCAACCCCGTGGCGCAGATGATGCTGGTGGAGATCGTCGAGGGGCCGCAGACGGCGCCCGCGGTGATGCAGGCGGGCCAGGCCTTCACGCGCCAGATCGACAAGCTGCCGCTGCCGTGCAAGTCGGCGCCCGGATTCCTCGTGAACCGCGTGCTCTCGCCCTACCTGCTGGAAGCGATGCTGATGGTGGACGAGGGCATCCCCCCCGAGACCATCGACGCGGCCGCGAAGGATTTCGGCATGCCGATGGGCCCGATCGAGCTCGCCGACATGGTGGGCCTCGACATCGGTTGGGCCGTGGGCCAGGAGCTCGCGAAGCCGGGCTCTCCCATCCCCAAGAGGCTCCAGTCCCTCGTCGAAGCGAAGAGCTTCGGCAAGAAGACCGGCAAGGGCTTCTACACGTGGGTGAAGGGCAAGGCCGTGAAGTCGGGCACGGGAACCGGCACGGTCGACCTGAAGGCGCTCGCCGACCGGATGGTATGGCCCGCGCTGAACGAGGCCGTGGCCTGCGTGCGCGAGAAGATCGTGGCCGACGCGGACCTCTGCGACGCGGGCGTGATCTTCGGCACCGGCTTCGCACCGCACCGCGGCGGTCCCATCGCGACGATCCGGGCGCGCGGCAAGCAGGAGTGGCTGCGCATCGCGGCCGAGCTCAAGGCAAAGCATGGGCTGCGTTTCGAGCCGGACACGGGCTGGGATGCGATCTGACGGGGTAGACGGCGTCGCACGCGCGACCGACGGCTACGAGCTCGCCGTGACGCGCTTTCCGGCGCGCGGCACCGCGTGGGCCACGATGTGCATCGGCGCGGCCATGGGCGTGAGGCGCGACTTCTACGCGCCCATCGCGAGCTTCTTCGCCGAAAACGGCATCCACGTCCTCACATTCGACTATCGCGGCATGGGCGGCTCGAGGCGCGGCCGCCTTGCAAGCCTGGAAGCCGACCTGCGCACGTGGGCGGAGAAGGATCTCGCGGCGATGCTGGTCGAGGCCCGCAACCCGGATCCGTATCTCCCGCTGCTCTTCGTGGGCCACAGCCTGGGCGGACAGATCCTGGGCGTGACTCCCGGGAGCGAGGCGGTGCGCGCCGTGGTGACCGCGAACGCGGGCTCGGGCTACTACCCCTTCAACGAGCGGATGAAGCTGCGCGTGCGCTTCCTCTGGTTCTTCGCCTTCCCCGTGTTCACGCGCCTCTTCGGCTACTTTCCCGGCAAGCGCCTGCGCATGGTGGGCGATCTGCCCGCGGGCGTCGCCCGGCAGTGGCGCCGCTGGTGCATGCATCCCGAGTACCTGCTCGCCGAAGGCGAGGCGTGGCGGCGGAAGATGGCGGAATTCAACGCGCCGATCCTGCGATACTCCTTCGCCGACGATGCCATGATCACCGAGCGCGCCACCGACAGCCTGCATTCGTTCTACCGCGGCGCGCGCGTGGACCGGCGCCACATCATGCCCGCGCAGGTCGGCGAGAAGGCGATCGGGCATTTCGGCTTCTTCAATGCCCGCAACCGCGACAAGCTCTGGCGCGAGGCGCTCGAATGGCTTCGCAACGAAGTTCGCCCGGGCGGGATGTCCACCACTTTGGAGGCGGCGAGTGCTTGAATTGAAGGGAAAGACGGCGGTCGTCACCGGCGCCGGAAGCGGCATCGGCCGGGAGCTGGTGCTCGCCTGCGCCCGCGAGGGCATGGCGGTGGCCCTCGCCGACATCGACGAGAAGGGCATGCGGGAGACCACGCTCGCCGCGGCGGGTCTCGGCGCGAGGTGCGAATCCTTCCGCTGCGACGTGTCGAAGGCTGAGGACGTGGAAACGCTCGCGGTCCGGGCGTGGGAGCGCTTCGGCGCCGTGCATCTCGTCTTCAACAACGCGGGGGTGGCGGTCGGAGGTCCCGCGTGGACCGCGACGCTCGAGGATTGGCAGTGGACGCTCGGCATCAACCTGATGGGCGTCGTGCACGGCGTGCGCTCGTTCGTGCCGCGAATGCTGGTGCAGGGCGGCGACTGCCATGTGGTGAACACGGCCTCGGTGGCCGGCCTCGTGGACATTCCCGGCAGCGCCGTCTATTGCGTGAGCAAGCACGGCGTGGTCGCCTTGTCCGAGTGCCTGTACCACGACCTGCGCGTGGCGAAGTCGAGCATCGGCGTCTCGGTGCTTTGCCCGGCCTACGTGAACACCGGCATCGGCGAATCGGACCGCAACCGCCCCTCGGAGCTCGCATCCACGAACCCGTTGGGCGCGCCATACCGCGAGGCCGTGCGCGAGGCGCTCAGGCGCGGACGCCTTTCGGCAGCCGACGTGGCGCGCGAGGCGCTCGAAGCGGTGAAGGCGAACCGCTTCTACATCCTCACCCACGGCAAGATCAAGGGGGCGGTCGAGGCGCGAATGCGCGACATCCTCGAGGAACGCGCGCCCACCGACGTCTCGCGGCCGATGCCGGAGAAGGCCCCATGAAGCGCATCTCGTCCAGGCAGACCGCGTTCGTGAAGAAGGTCGTGCCGGTCCTGCTCCTCGCCGCGGCGCTCGCGCCCATCGTCCTCGTCTACTCCACGAGCCACCGGTTCGAGCCGGGCATGTTCGCACCCGCGATCCTGATCACCTTCATCCTCGCGCTCGTCTTTCCGCGGCTGGTCTGGAGCCTCGCCGACGAGGTGTACGATGGCGGCGACTACCTGCTGGTGCGGCGCGGGCGCGTCGAGGACCGGATCGCACTTTCGGACATCATGAACGTGAGCGTGACGGCCCTGGTGAATCCGCCGCGCATCACCTTGAAGCTCGCGAAGCCCTCCAGGTTCGGCGACGAAGTGACGTTCTCGCCGCCCAGGCCGATGACGCTGAATCCGTTCGCGCGCAGCGCCGTGGCCGACGACCTCATCGTTCGCGTGGACGCCGCTCGAGTGAAAAGGGCCAGGCCATGACATCGCAGCCGACGACGAACCGCCAGGTGCGCCTCGGCGCGCGTCCCACGGGAATGCCCAAGCGCACCGACTGGAAATTCGTGGACGAGCCCGTGCCCGAGCTCTCCGAAGGCGAGATGCTGGTGAAGGTGACGCACATCTCGCTCGACCCCGCGATGCGCGGCTGGATGAACGAGGGCAAGTCCTACATCCGGCCCGTGGCGATCGACGAGGTGATGCGCGCGGGCGGCGCGGGCCGCGTCGTCGCATCGCGCAATCCCGGATTCAAGGAAGGCGACGAGGTCGCCGGCAACTTCGGCGTGCAGCAATACGCGGTCTCCGATGGCAAGGGCGTGCGCAAGGTGGACACGCGCTTCGCGCCGCTGGAGCGCTACCTCGGCGCGCTGGGCATGCCGGGCATGACGGCTTACTTCGGCCTGCTCGACATCGGCAAGCCCAAGGCGGGCGAGACCGTCGTGGTCTCCGGCGCCGCGGGAGCCGTGGGCGCCGTCGTGGGGCAGATCGCGAAGATCAAGGGCTGCCGCGTCGTGGGAATCGCGGGCGGCGCCGACAAGTGTAAATACCTCACCGGCGAGCTGGGCTTCGACGCCGCCGTCGACTACAAGTCGCAGGACGTGAAGGCGGGGCTGAAGGACCATTGCCCGGACGGCATCCACGTGTACTTCGACAACGTGGGCGGCGAGATCCTGGAAGCGGCGCTCGCGCGCATCGCGCTCCATGCCCGCATCGTGATCTGCGGAGCCATCTCGCAGTACAACAACACCACGCCCGTGAAGGGCCCGGCGAACTATCTGTCGCTCCTCGTGAACCGGGCCAGCATGACGGGCATGGTCGTGTTCGATTACGCCGATCGCTACGGCGAGGGCGCGAAGGAGATGGCCGGCTGGATCGCGGCGGGCAAGCTCAAGGCGAAGGAAGACGTGGTGCCGGGCGGCGTGGACGCATTCCCGGAAACGCTCCTCAGGCTCTTCAAGGGCGAGAACTTCGGCAAGCTCGTGCTGGCGCTCTGACCAACACGCGCAACCTTCTGGTCACCAAGGGCAGGGTCCTGCACTTCCTGCCCTGAATGGATTGCGAGCGAGGGAAAGTGGACGAAAAATTCTGGAAGCGGGCCGACGCGTACATCCAACTGGCCAACGATCAATCCGACAGCGCGCTCCTGGGCGAGGTGAATGCGTCCTTCACTTACGCGTGCGCGCGGTTCAACGCTTTCGTGATCACCTCGGAAGCGCCGGACGCGGGCGCGCTCAAGGAGGCGAAGGCGCGCGCGATCGAGCACTTCACGGCGGAGTTCCGCCGGATGCTCGACCACAACCTGGACGACCACATCGCCCACTTCGACCAGTACTTCGCGCGCAAGGGCAAGCCGGGCTAGGCGGCGCGCGATGCCGCTCCTCTTCTCCTACGGCACGCTCCAGCAGGAGGCGATCCAGCAGTCGACCTTCGGGAGGACGCTCGCCGGCGTCCCGGACGAGCTTGCCGCGTTCGAAGGCGAGGCGCTGGAGCGCCATCGCAATGCCAGGTATACGGGCAGGCCCGAAAACCGGGTGCAGGGCACCGCGCTCGAGGTGACGCCGGAAGATCTCGCGAAGGCCGACGAGTACGAGCGGCTCGACGATTACGTGCGCATCGCCGTGCGGCTCGCCTCGGGCAAGGATGCGTGGATGTACGTGAGCGGGCCGCACCTGCGCAGCGGCAGGCGCTCCCGCTTCATCGAGCATGTCGGCGTCGTCATCCACGAGTCGAGCGACGGCGCGAGCGTGGCGAGCCTGCAGGTGATGGCGCACCACTTCAACACCGTGGGCGTCGTGCACGGCGGCGCGATCTTCACGCTCGGCGACACCGGCATGGCCGCGGCGTTGATTCCGCAATTGAAGGAAGGCGAGAGCTGCGCGACCACCTCGCTCACGATCGGATATTTCCGTCCGGTGCTTGCGGGGCCGGTGGTGTGCACCTCGCGCGTGGTCTATCGTGGCAAGTCGCTCGCCCACATCGAGGGGAACATGCACGTCGCCGAAAAGCTGGTCGCGCGCGCCAACGGCAGCTGGGCGGTCTTTCCCCGCAGGACATGACGCCGCGCAGGGCTTGCGACGAAGACGTCGACGCGATCTTCGCGATCGTGAACGACGCCGCCCAGGCTTACCGCGGCGCGATTCCCGCCGACCGCTGGCACGAGCCGTACATGCCGCGCGAAGAGCTTTTGCGCGAGATCGCGGCGGGCGTTGAATTCTGGGTCGCCGAGGACGGCGGCCGCGTCGTGGGTGTCATGGGCCTGCAGGACAAGGGCGGCGTGGCGCTCGTTCGCCACGCCTACGTCTCCACGGGCATCCAGCGAACGGGAATCGGCAGCCGGCTCCTGCGCCACGTGCTGGCGCTCACGCCGAAGCCCGTGCTCATCGGAACCTGGGCCGCGGCCTCTTGGGCCATCGATTTCTATCGCCGCAACGGCTTCGCGGTGGTCGCGCCGGCGCAGAAGGAGCGGCTGCTGCGCGCCTATTGGACGATTCCCGAGCGGCAGGTCGCGACGTCGGTGGTGCTCGCGGACCCGAAGTGGCGCGAGCGCGAAGCCATCGACTGGCGGGAAGGGGTTCGCATCGTGAAGGGCGCCGCACTCGGCGAGGCGTTGCGCGACCCGTCGGGCCTGGGCCGCGTCACGGTCGTGGACTTCGCGGCCGGCGGCGACCGCGGCCCCTGGATCGGCATGGTCACGCTGGCGGCGCAAGGGTCCACCGGCCATCATTACCATGGCCGCCACGAGGTGTTGATCTATGTCGTGCGCGGTCGAGCCGAGATCCGGTGGGGCGAGCGGCTCGAATTCGCGTCCATCATCGAGCCGGGCGACTTCGCCTACTTCGCTCCCTTCGTGCCGCACCAGGAGCTCAACCCCGACGCGAAGGAAGCCGTCGACTTCGTCGTCGTTCGCAGCGACAATGAAAGGATCGCCGTCCGGCTCGAAGGCAAATGAAAAAACTGAAGGTCTTCCTCGTCGCCGCCGCCATCGCACAGGCCGCGGCGGCCCAGTCGCCCGCCTACCCCGACAAGCCGGTGCGCGTCATGGTGGGCTTTCCCGCGGGCGGCCCAACCGACATCGTGGCGCGCATGTTCGCCGAGCGCGCCGCGGAAAGGCTGCACGCCTCCTTCGTCGTGGAGAACAAGCCCGGCGCCAACGCAGTGCTCGCCGCCGAGGCGGTCGCGAGCGCCAAGCCGGATGGCTACACGCTGCTGGTGGCCGCACAGGCCCATTCGATGATCCCCGCGCTTTACTCCGATCGCGTCAAGTTCGACGCGGTGAAGTCCTTCGCGCCGATCTGCATCATGGGCAGCAGCCCGACGGTGCTCGTGGTGCGGCCTGAGTTCGGCGTGAAGACCGTGGCCGAGTTCCTCGCGAAAGTGCGCGCCAAGCCCGGGACGTACACCTATGCGTCGGTCGGGATCGGAAGCGCCGTGCACCTCGTGACCGAGGATTTCCTGAGCATCACGAAGACCTCGATGACGCACGTGCCCTACAAGGGCGCGCCCCCGGCGACCTTGGCGTTGCTTTCGGGCGAGGTCGATGCGTTCATCGCGACCGCGGGCTCGGTGCTGCCGCAGGTCAAGGCGGGAAAGCTCGTGCCGATCGCGGTGGCCTCGGCGAGGCGCACCCAATTGCTTCCGGATACGCCTACCTTCGAGGAATCCGGCGTGCCCGGGCTGCGCGGCGAGGTCTGGTACGGGCTGCTCGCCCCGGCCGCCACAGCCGACAGCGTCGTGCGCACGCTGCAGCGCGAGGCCGAGGACTTCTCGCGCGACGCCCGCGTGCGCGAGCGCCTCACCGCGGCGGGGATCGACCCGGCCTCGACCTGTGGCGCGGCTTTTTCGAGCCAGATCGCCAACGAGGCGGAGGCTTTCACGCGCGTGGCTCGGCGCCTGAACCTGAAGGTGGAATGACGTGGCCTCGCCCATCGACCTCGCCGGCAAGCTCGCGACCTTTTCGGACCACTGGCAGCCCCGGGTGGTCGGGGAATTCAACGGCCACGACCTGATGGTGGTCAAGGTGAAGGGCGAGTTCCACTGGCACCAGCACGACGACACCGACGACTTTTTCCTGGTGCTGAAGGGCAGGCTGACCATCCGCATGCGGGAGGGCGATGTGACGCTCGGGCCCGGCGAGATCTTCGTGGTGCCCAAGGGCGTGCAGCATTGCCCGGTCGCAGAGGAGGAGGTGCACATGCTCCTCATCGAGCCCACCGGAACACCCAATACGGGCGACCCGGCTACCGCCGCGCCTCGGCGGGTGATCTGATGGCGCTCCCGTGAGCATCAAGGCGCTTTTCTTCGACGTCTTCGGGACGCTGGTGGACTGGCGCGGCGGCATCGCGCGCGAAGGCGAGGCATTCCTCGCGCCGCGGGGCTTCCGGCTCGACTGGCTCGATTTCGCCGACGCGTGGCGCGGCGAATACCAGCCGGCGATGGAGGAGGTGCGCTCGGGCAAGATCGCGTTCGCGCGCCTGGACGTGATCCATCGCCGGATGCTCGACCGGATCGCGGCGCGTTTCGGGCTGGAGTCGCTGGCCGATGCCGACCGTGACCTCCTCACGCTCGCATGGCACAGGCTGGACGCCTGGCCGGACGTTCGGCGCGGGATGGAGAAGCTCGGTGAAAAATTCCTCCTGGCGCCCGTGTCCAACGGCAACATCGCGTTGATGGTGGACCTCGCGCGGCGAAACCACATCCGCTGGGATGCGATCCTTGGAGCGGAGATCGCCGGTGACTACAAGCCCAAGCCACGCGTCTATCTCGCCGCCGCCGAAGCGCTCGCGCTCGCGCCGGCCGAGTGCATGATGGTCGCCGCGCACAGCTACGACCTCGCCGCTGCCGCCGCTTGCGGCCTCGCCTCGGCGCACCTGGCGAGGCCCGACGAGAAAGGCAAAGGCCGGGGCGAGGCGGCGCCTTCGGTGGCCGTCGACATCGCCGTGGGTTCGCTGGTGGAGCTCGCCCGACAAACGAAAGGATGGCAATGACGTTTCGCAAGCTGCATCTTGGATTCGCGCTCCTGGCCGCAATCGCGGCGTGCGGCGTTCTCGCCTCCGGCTATCCCCCGCCCACGCAGGGCGACTGGATCGCCCGGGACTTCCGCTTCCACACGGGCGAGGTGCTGCCCGAGCTGAAGCTGCATTACGCCACCGTGGGCGACCCGAAGGGCGAGCCCGTGCTCGTGCTGCACGGCACCGCCGGATCGATCGCGTCGATGCTCACGCCGGGATTCGCGGGCGAGCTTTTCGGGCCGGGCCAGCCGCTCGATGCGAGCCGCTACTTCCTGATCATCACCGACGCCATCGGGGCCGGCAAGTCGGCAAGGCCATCGGATGGCCTGCGCGCCAGGTTCCCGAGGTACGACTACGACGACATGGTGCAGGCGCAATACCGCCTTCTCACCGAGCATCTCGGGGTGAAGCACCTGCGCGCGGTGATCGGGAATTCCATGGGTGGCATGCAGGCATGGATCTGGGCGGGCAAGCATCCCGGCTTCGTGGACATCGCCGTGCCCATGGCCTGCACCCCTTATGGGATGTCGGGGCGAAACTGGATCATGCGACGGATGCTGGTAGAGGCGATTCGCCGCGATCCCGCCTACATGGATGGGAACTACACGGCGCAGCCGCCGGCATTGAAGATCGCCGCCACGTTCTTCGGTTTCGCCACCGCCGGGGGAAACCAGGGCTTGTACAAGCGCGCGCCGACGAGCCGCCAGGGTGACGAGCTCGTGAATGAGCGTCTCGCCGCACCCTTCAATGCCGACGCGAACGACTACATCTATCAGTGGGAATCGTCGTACGACTACGATCCTTCACCGGGACTGGATGCCATCACCGCAAGCGTGCTCGCGATCAACGCCGCGGACGACGAGCGAAATCCGCCCGAGCTGGGGCTTCTCGAACGCGCGATGCAGCGCGTGCGCAACGGGCGGATCCTGCTCATTCCCGCGAGCCCCGAAACCTCGGGGCATGCGACCACGGGCAACGCGAGGTTCTACAAGGAGGACCTCGCGCGGATCCTGCGGGACGCTCCGCGGCTCTAGTTCGCCTTAGCCGCGGCTCGCGCGCTTGCGCTTCGCGACCTTGGCGCCCTGCTTGCCGAGCGCCGTGCGGGTCTTCGCCGGAAGGTGGGCGATGGTGCGCTTGGCGCGCGCGGCGCTCGCCGCCTTCCGGATGTTTCGCCGCGCCGCTGCCTTTTGCCTTGCCGATGCCATTGCGGATCCTCCTACTGCTTGCGTGCCGCCGCGGCGTGCGTGAGCTGCTCCAGCAGCGCGTCGTCGAACGCGGGAATGTCGTCGGGCTTGCGGCTGGTGACCAGGCGCCCGTCGACCACCACCGTCTCGTCGCTCCACTTCGCGCCGGCATTGCGCAGGTCCTGCTGGAGCGTGGGCCAGCTGGTCATGCGCTTGCCTTTCGCGACTCCGGCGTCGATGAGGGTCCACGGACCGTGGCAGATGGCGGCGATGGGCTTGTCCGAATCGCCGAACCGGCCGATGAAGGCGATGGCCTCCTTGCTCATGCGCAGCATGTCCGGGTTCGCCACGCCCCCCGGGAGCACGAGCGCGTCGAATTGGTCGGCCTTCGCTTCGCGCACGTCCATTTCCACGGTGAACTTGTCGCCGGGCGTGAGGTGGTTGAAGCCCTGGATCTTGTCGCCCTTCTTCTTGGGCGAAAGGAGCGTCACCTTCGCGCCGTGCTGCTCGAGGAACTCCCTCGGCTTCGTGTACTCGACCTGCTCCACGCCGTCGGTGAGCAGCATCGCGATGTGCTTGCCCTGGAGGGCCGTTCCTTCTCTCGTATCCATGACTGCATTTCCTTTCCGTTAGAAATTGCGCGATCTCATCGACGAGGAGAGCGCGTGCCCCGTTCCTTGAGGCGTTCCAGGGCGCGGCGCCTGGCGAAGATGGGCACGAAGGTCTTCACCCGTGCCTGGGCGTCCGCGGCCGCGAGCTCGTCCTCGTATACCGCGCGCACTTCGCGCGCATCGCGCTCGGTGCGATCCGCGATTTCCTGGATGGTGTCCCGCGTGAAGGATCCCGGGTTGGCGTTCATGCTTCCATGCTTGCTTGGCCGGCTGGGATATTCAAGCGATCGCCGCAAAAAGAGATCGTTCCGACAGCGCGCGTCGGCTCGCAGCTACAAGGCCTGTCACGGCGGCGACACGCCCCGGCGCCGGGCCGCGCCTGCATCTACGCGGATCACCCTTTCCGGGGTATCCGCAGGTAGCTTGGCGTTCGAAGCCACGCGCCTTTCGAGCGCCTCGACGTCCAGCGGCCCGTCCACGCGGTTCACTCCTGTCCTGAAGACGGAGTAGCTTTCGCCGCCATCCACGAGAAAATTGTTGACGACGACCCGGTAGAGTCCGTGGGGCGTGATCTTGCGTCCTTCGAGCCGTATCGAACCCGCGACGATGCGATGTCCCGGGCGCCGTGAGCCGTCCCACGCATACTCGAAACCACGGGATACGGCGAGCGCGCGCGGCCTTTCCGCGATGGAGCGGCCCCGGAATTGCTCCTCGAGCAACTGCGAGACCTGCGTCCCGGTGAGCGTGATCGCCACGAGGAAATTCCCGAAGGGCTGGGAGGCGAAGAGATCGCCGAAGGTGACCCTTCCATCGGGCGGACGCCCGCGAAGCGGCGCGCGCAAGCCGCCGGCATTCACGAAGGCGACCTGCGCGCCGGCCTCCCGCATCGCATCGAGCTGGGCATCGGCCACGAACTGGCCGAGGCGGCTCTGCCCCGCGGCGTTCGGCAGCGTGTCGAGATCGCCGGCCACCACGCCCACGACGCGACCGGCCCGCGGCGCCGCGCGCGCGTCGATCCGTGCCACGTACGCCTCGACGCCGGGATCGGGCGCGAAATGCCGCGGGTCCACCAGGACGAGCTCCGTGTGCGAGGACGTCACCCGGTGCGCCGCCGCGTCGATCGTGAGGTCGATCGCCGCGAGCATCTTTCCATGGGCTGCGGCGCTCACCACGGGACGCCCGCCGAGCGTGCAGGCATAGGCCTCGTGCGTATGCCCGCTCACCACGATGTCCACCGCCGGATCGAGGCGCCGCACGATGTCCACGATCGGCCCGTCGAAGCCGGGACAGGCGGGATCGTCGTAAGGCCCCGGCAAGTGTCCGCCCTGGTGGATGAGGAGGACGATCGCGCTGGCGCCCTTGGCGCGGATCTCGGGGATCAACGAGTTCACGCTCGCGGCCTCGTCGCGAAATTCGAGGCCCTCCACGCCGGAAGCGACGACGGCCTGCGGCGTGGAGCGCAGGACCGCGCCCACGAAGGCGACCCGGACAGCGCCGTATTCCCGGATCTCGAAGGACGGAAGGAATGGCTTGCCTGTCGCCTCGTCGAAGACGTTCGCGGCGAGCCAGTGGAAGCGTGCCTCTGTCTGAAGGCGCAGGAGGCGCGCCCGCCCGTGGTCGAATTCGTGGTTTCCCGCCGAGGACACCTCGAGGCCGGCCTGCGAAAGCGCATCGACCGTGGGCTCGTCCATGAAGAGGGCGGAGGGGAGCGGGCTTGCGCCCACCAGGTCGCCGGCGGCGACGACCGCGCTGTTCGCGTGCCCGGCGCGAAGCGCGCGGATGGCGCCGGCCAGCGTCGCGGCCGCTTCGAGGTGCCCGTGGAAATCGTTGAACGCCACGAGTCGCAGCTCGACGGTCGTGGGCGCGGGGGAGCTGCCGGCGCACGACGCGAGCGCGGCGGCGACCACCAGGTGGGATAGGCGCAGGGCCATTCCACGATCAACGCCGCTCTACCGCCGGCCGTGCACCGCCGCGTTTCTATGGCAGCGCTAGAAGACTCCGCCGGTCGAGGCGGCGACGCGGTCGCGAAGCGCGAGCAGCCGCGGCCCGATCTCCTGCACGATGCGCTGGCGAGTGATGTCGAACATCGGCCCGCTGCAGTTGAGCGCGAGGATGCGGGCGCGGTCGCGCGAGACCATGGGCGTCCCGACCGCCCATACGTCCTTGTTCCATTCGCCCACCGACAGGCAGAAACCGTGCCTTTCGTAGTCGCGCACCGCGCGCTCGATGCCCTCGCGGATGTCGTTCCATTGGGTCCTCGCGACGTCCTTCCGGTACATGGCGAGCCGGTCCTCGCGGTCGCCCTCCTCGAGCGCGGCGAGGTACGCCCGTCCCATGGCGGTCCAGCCGTGGGGAACGCGCGAGCCCACCTCCATGCTCATGCGGAACATCTGTCCCGAGCCCTGGCAGATCTCGAGGAACACCATGTGCATGCTCGAGGGATCCGGCGCGCCCAGCGAGACCGTCGCCGTGAGGTCGTCGGCCAGCTCCTGCATGAGCGGGCGCGCCACGTTGCGCACGTCGAGCATGCCCAGGTATGCGTTACTGAAGGCGAGCACCCCCACCGAGAGCGAGTAGCGGCCCGTCGCGGGCGAGTAGGTGAGGTATCCCATCTGCGTGAGGGTGAATGCGAGGCGGCTCACCGTCGCCTTGGGTAACCCGGTGCGCGTGGCGATCTCGGTGTTGCCGAGCTCGCGGTCCTTTCGCGAGAAGCAGCGCAGGATGTCCAGGCCCCTGGCGAGCGCGGTGACGAACTGGCGCTCCTCGCGTGCCGTCTCGATGCGCGTCGCTGCGGCGACGATGCGCGTCACGCCGGCCCCTTCGGGAGGACGACGACCTTTCCGAGCACCTCGCGGCGCGCCATGCGCTGGAGCGCGCCCGGAACGTCGGCGAGGCCGATGCGCTCGGTGATCGCAGGGCGCACGGTGCCGTCCTGGATCCAGCCCGCCAGCTCGGCCATGTTGTGGGCGTGCTTCTGCGGCTCGCGCCGCGTCCAGTCGCCCCAGTAGACGCCCACGATGGAGCGTTCCTTGAGGAGCGCCAGGTTGAGCGGCAACCTGGGGATCTCGCCCGCGGCGAAGCCGATGACGAGGAGGCGCCCCTTCCACGCGGCCGCGCGGAAAGCGGGCTCCGTGTACGGGCCGCCCACCGCGTCGAAGATGACGTCCACGCCGCGCTTGGCGGTGATGGCGTCGAGGCGGCCGCGCAGGTCCTCGGTCGCGTAGTTCACCGTGTGGTCGGCGCCGTGCTCGCGGCAGAGTGCCAGCTTCCCTTCACTCGAGGCGCAGGCGATCACCGTGGCGCCCATCGCCTTGCCGCACTCGATCGCCGCGATCCCCGTGCCGCCGGAGGCGCCCAGCACCGCGAGAGTCTCGCCGCGCGCGAGGTTGCCGCAATCGCGGAGCGCGTGAAGCGCGGTTCCATAGGTGAGCCCGAAGGCGGCGCCCGGCTCGAAGCCCACTGCGTCGGGAAGCTTCATGAGGCGCGCCACGTCGACGGCGCAGAACTCGGCGAAGCCCCCGTGGCCCGCGAAGCCGAAGACCCGGTCGCCGGCGGAAAAGCCCTTCACCGCGCTGCCCACGGCGCGCACGACGCCGGCGATCTCGGTGCCCGGCACGAAGGGCACCGGGGGTTTGACCTGGTAGAGCCCACGCGCCATCAGCACGTCGGGAAAGTTGAGCGAGGCGGCGTGCACCTCGACGAGCGCATCGTTCTCGCCCGGGGCAGGGTCGGGCGCCTCGGCGAGCGTGATGGCGCCGAAGTCGTCCAGCTTCGCGACGACGACGGCCTTCATTCTTCGGTGAGGAGCAGGTCGCTGAAGCGGCCCAGGTGATGGTCCGCGTCCCCGAAGGTGGCGTTGATCATCGTGAGGCGCTTGAACCAGTGGCTGACAATGAGCTCATCGGTCACGCCGATGGCGCCGTGCATCTGGACGGCTTGCTGGCCGACGAAACGCGAGGCCTGCCCGACGAAGGCCTTGGCGGCGCTCACCCGCCGCGAGCGCTCGCGCGCGTCGCCCTGTCGCATCGCCGCCGCGGCGAGGATCGCCATGCTGCGCGCTTCCACCGCCTTGATCGTCATCTCCGCCATGCGGTGCTGCAGCGCCTGGAAGCGCCCGATGGGCTGGCCGAACTGCTTGCGCGTCTTCAGGTACTCGAGCGTGGCCTCGTTCAGCGCGTCGATCACGCCGAGCGCCTCGGCGCAGAGCGCCGCGTTGGCGCGATCGAGGGCGGCGTCGATCGCCGGCATCGCATGGCCCGCCTCGCCCAACCGGGCCTCATCGGAAACGGCCACCCCGTGCAGCTCGACCTCGGCCGCGCGCCCGCCATCCTGCGTGGCGTATGGGCGCAGGCTCACACCCTTCGCTTTCGGGTCCACGAGGAAGAGCGAGATGCCGTCACGGTCGTTTTCCTTCCCGGAGGAGCGCGCGCTCACCACGATGGCGTCGGCGCTTTGCGCGTTCAGCACCACCGATTTCCTTCCGTCGAGTTTCCACGACGAGCCCTCGCGCACGGCCCGCGTCGCGACATAGCTCTCGGCGTAACGCGCGCCCGGCTCGCCGTGGGCAAAGGCGAGGAGCTTGTCGCCTTCCGAGACGCCCGGAAGCCACGCGGCGCGCTGCCCCTCGTTGCCTGCGTCCGCGATGATCCCGGCGCCCAGCACCACGGTCGCGAGGTAGGGCTCGGCCACGAGCGCGCGCCCGAAGCTCTCCATCACGATGAGGGTGTCGAACGCATCTCCTCCAAGTCCGCCGTCTTCCTCGCGCATGGCGATGCCGGCGAGGCCCAGGCGCGCGAATTCCTTCCACGTCCCGCGCGAGAACCCTTCTTCGCCCGCCACGCGCGCGCGGCGCTTGTCGAAAGAGTATTCGTTGGCGAGGAAGCGCCGGATCGTGTCCTGCAGGAGGCGCCGCTCTTCGGCGAGGCTGAAGTCCATGGGGTTTCCCTAGAGGCCCAGGATCATCTGCGAGATGATGTTCTTCTGGATCTCGTTCGAGCCGCTGTAGATCGAGGTCTTGCGCATGTTGAAGTAGTGGCCCGCGAGCGGCGCGGCGTAATCCTCGCCGACCGGGTCGCCTTCCCAGCGCGCGTCGAGCGCTTCCGGGACGTAGGGAATGCCGTACGCGCCCAGCGCCTGCATCTGCAGCTCCGAGAGCGATTGCTGGATCTCGCTCCCGCGCACCTTGAGGATCGAGGCCTCGGGCCCCGGCGCGCGGCGCGTGTCCTCTTCGGCGAGCACGCGAAGGTTGGTGACCTCGAGGGCCATGAGCTCCACCTCGACCTGGGCGATCCGGTCGCGGAAGCGCGTGTCCTCGATGAGCGGTCGACCCCCCGAGCGCTCGCGCCGCGCGATCTCCTTCAGCTTCGCGAGCTCGCGCTTGGATCGGCCCACGCCGGCGATGCCGGTGCGCTCGTGGCCCAGCAGGAACTTGGCGTATGTCCAGCCCTTGTTCTCCTCGCCCACGCGGTTGGCGACGGGGACCTTCACGTCCTCGAACCAGACCTCGTTGATCTCGTGCTCGCCGTCGAGCATGCGGATGGGCCGCACGGTCACGCCGGGGCTCTTCATGTCGATGAGGAGGAAGGAGATTCCTTCCTGTTGCCGGCCCTCGGTGGAGGTGCGCACCAGGCAGAAGATCCAGTCGGCGAACTGGCCCAGGGTGTTCCAGGTCTTCTGGCCGTTCACGATGTAATGGTCGGCCTTGCGCTCGGCGCGGGTGCGAAGCGACGCGAGGTCGGAGCCCGATCCCGGCTCCGAGTACCCCTGGCACCACCAGTCCTCGCCCGAAAGGATCCGGGGCAGGAAGTGGCGTTTCTGCTCCTCGCTGCCGTAGCGCATGATGACCGGGGCCACCATGCGCACGCCGAAGGGCAGCACCACCGGCGCGCCCGCCGCGGCGCATTCCTCGTCGAAGATGTGCTGCTGCACCGCGGTCCAGCCCGGCCCGCCGTGCTCCTTCGGCCAGCCGGCGGCGACCCAGCCCTTCTTCGCGAGCGTGCGGTGCCAGGTGAGGAAGTCGTCCCGGGTGAGCCGCTTGCCGTCGTGGACCTTGGCGGCGATCTCCTTCGGCAGGCTGGCGCAGACGAAGGCGCGGACTTCCTCCCGGAAGGCGCTTTCGTCGGCGGTGTAGTCGAGATCCATCGCGGCTCCAGGAGGTTGGGCCCGGCCCATTGCTGCGTTGCAGCGGCCGGCGTGATATTCCGCGCTGCGGAAATCCGTTCTGCAATTCGTTTGCGGGAGCTTATCACCAGCGATACACTCGCGCGAAACCGACTGCCACTTCACAACAAGCCCGGAGGAGACATGAAACCCAAGTCCGCCTTGCGCGCGGCTCTTTGCGCGTTCGCAGTCCTTGCACTACCCGCATTCGCCCAGGTCAAGATCGCCTACATCGACCCGCTCTCGGGTCTCATGGCCGCCACGGGCGAGCATGGCCTGCACGAGCTGGAGTTCGCCGCCGAGCAGATCAACGCGAAGGGCGGCGTCCTCGGGCAGAAGATCGAGATCGTGCCGCTGGACAACAAGCTCTCGCCCCAGGAGAGCCTCATCGTCCTGAAGAACGCCATCGACCAGGGCATCCACTACATCGTGCAGGGCAACGGCTCGAGTGTCGCCGGCGCCCTGATCGACGCGGTGAACAAGAACAACGAGCGCGATCCGTCGCACGCGGTGGTATTCCTGAATTACGCCGCCGTGGACCCCGACTTCACCAACGACAAGTGCAGCTTCTGGCACTTCCGCTTCGACGCCAACAGCGACATGAAGATGGAGGCGCTCACCTCGTTCATGAAGGGCGACAAGGACCTCCACAAGGTCTACCTGCTGAACCAGGACTACCAGTTCGGCCACCAGGTGGCGCGGGCCGCACGCGAGATGATCACCGCCAAGCGACCCGACGTGCAGATCGTGGGCGAGGAGCTGCACCCGCTCGCCAAGGTGAAGGACTTCTCGCCCTACGTGGCCAAGATCCAGGCCTCGGGCGCGGATTCCATCGTGACCGGCAACTGGGGCAGCGACCTGCAGCTCCTGGTGAAGGCCGCGAAGGACGCGAACCTCAAGGCCGATTTCTTCACCTACTACGCCGGCGTGATCGGCACGCCGCCCGCCCTGGGCGACGCGGGCATCGATCGCGTGAAGGTGGTGAGCTACTGGAACGCGAACGCCGTGTCTTCCGCGTACCACCCGTACATCGAGGCGTACAAGAAGAAGTACGGCGCGACGAGCGATCCCTACACGGGCTCGATGCGCATGGCGCTGGCCTACCTCACCAACGCGATGACCGCCACGAAGAGCACCGATCCGGTGAAGGTCGCGAAGGCGATGGAAGGCATGAAGCTGGACGGCCCCTTCGGCCCCACGGAGATGCGCGCCGCCGACCACCAGCTGATCCAGCCGCTCTTCGTGCTCACGTTCGCCAAGGCGGGCGGAGCGCTCAAGTACACGGCCGACGGCACGACGGATTACTCCTTCAAGCAGGATTTCCGCCTCGACGGGCCGGCCACCGCGAGGCCGACCAGCTGCAAGATGCAACGGCCCGCGTAGCCGCTTGCAGCTTTTCGTCACATCGCTCCTGAACGGAGTGACCTACGGGTTGCTCCTGTTCATGCTCTCGGCGGGGCTCACGCTCATCTTCAGCATGATGGGCGTGCTCAACTTCGCGCACGCGAGCTTCTACATGCTGGGCGCCTACTTCGGCTACGTGGTGAGTACGAAGATCGGCTTCTACCCGGCCCTGGTGGTGGCGCCGCTCGCGGTGGGTGCCGTCGGGGCCGTGGTGGAGCGCTATGGGCTCAGGCGCGCGCATGCCTCGGGGCACGTCCACGAGCTGCTCTTCACTTTCGGGCTCGCGTTCGTGATCGAGGAGGCGGTGCGCCTCGTGTGGGGGTCGCTGCCGGTGCCGTACAAGGTGCCGCCGTCGCTCGACGGGCCGCTCTTCACGCTCTATTCGGCCACGTTTCCCGCGTACAAGGCGTTCATGATGCTGGTGTCCGTGGCGATGCTCGTGGGCCTCTACGCGGGCCTCACGCGCACGCGGGCGGGACTCGTGATCCGCGCCGCGCTCTCGCGGCCCGACATGGTGGAGGCGCTGGGGCACAACGTGCCGCGCGTCTTCATGCTGGTCTTCGGCGGGGGCGCGGCGCTTGCCGGCCTCGCGGGGGTGATCGGCGGCAACGCCTTCGTGACCGAGCCCGCGATGGCCGACGCGCTGGGCCCGATCGTCTTCGTGGTCGTCGTCGTGGGCGGGCTGGGATCGCTCGCCGGCGCCTTCATCGCGTCGCTCTTCATCGGCATCGTCCAGACCTTCGCGGTCGCGATCGACTATTCGATCGTGGGCATCACCGTCTCGCAGGTCGCCCCGGTGCTGCCGTACCTGATCATGGTCGCGATCCTCATCGCGCGGCCGCGAGGGCTGCTGGGGACGCGCGAATCGTGACCCGCGGCGCACGCGAGCGCCTGTGGTTCTGGGCGGCTTACGCCGCGGTGCTCGTCGTGGCCCCCCTGGTGTTCAACAAGGGCTTCTCGCTCACGCTCCTCTGCCAGATGGGGATCGTGGTGATCTTCGCGCTCTCGTACAACATGCTGCTGGGCCAGACCGGGCTCCTCTCCTTCGGCCACGCCGTTTACTACGGGCTGGGCGCGCTAATCACCATCCACGTGCTCAACCTCGGCCACGGGAAGCTGCCCATCACCCTCATGCCGCTCGTCGGGGGAATCTCGGGCCTTTTCTTCGGCGTGGTCCTGGGTTACGTGACCACCCGGCGCGCGGGCACGACCTTCGCGATGATCTCCCTCGGGGTCGGGGAAATGGTGGCGGCCTGCTCGCTCATGTTTCCCGCGTTCTTCGGCGGCGAGGCCGGGATTTCGGGCAACCGATCCACCGGCGCTTCCTTCCTCGGGATCACCTTCGGCCCCCAGATCCAGATGTACTACCTCGTGGCGGCGTGGCTCCTCGCCTGCACGGCGGCGATGCACGCGCTCTCGCGCACGCCGCTCGGGCGCATGGCCAACGCCGTCCGCGACAATCCCGAGCGCGCGCAGTTCGTGGGCTACGACCCGCAGACGGTGCGCTTCCTCATGGTGGCGCTCTCCGGCTTCTTCGCGGGCGTGGCGGGCGGATTGGCGGCGCTGAACTACGAGATCGTGTCGGCCGAATCGCTCTCGGCGCGCACCTCGGGCCTCGTGCTGCTGGCGACGTACCTGGGCGGCATGGGCTTCTTCGCCGGCCCGATCCTGGGAGCCATCGTCGTGACGCTCATGCAGACGCTGCTCGCGACCGTCACGAAGGCGTGGCCGTTCTATTTCGGCGCGGTATTCCTCGCGACCGTGCTCTTCGTCCCGGGCGGATTGGCGAGCGTGGCCATGCTCCACAAGCGCCTCTGGGACGCGCGCCTCGTCTCGCGCGCGGCGGTCGTGTACGCCGCGATGGCGCTGCCCGTGGCATTGGCGCTCGCCGCGGTGGTCGCGATGGTCGAGATGGCCTACCACGCGTCGGGCGACGTGGAGGGGCCGTTTCGCATCCTCGGGCGCGAGCTCGACGCCAACGCGTGGACCACATGGATCGGCGCATTGGCCGTCCTCGCCGCCGCTTCGCTCGCATGCCGCTGGACCTGGCGGCGCGTGGCGCCGCGCTGGCACGAGATCGCCCAGGCCCTCGCGGGAGGGCGCTCCGCATGAGCACGCCCGCGCTCGAGCTCTCGGGAGTCCAGAAGCGCTTCGGCGCGACCGAGATCGTGCGCGGCGTGGACCTGCGGGTGGAGAAGGGCGAGCGGCACGCGCTGATCGGCCCCAACGGCGCCGGCAAGTCGGTCCTCTTTTCCCTCATCAGCGCGCGCTTTCCGCTCACCGCCGGCTCCATCGCGCTGCACGGCGAGCCGATCCAGGGCAAGCGCCCTTACGAGGTGAACCGCCGCGGCCTCTCGCGAAGCTTCCAGGTGACGAACCTCTTCCATCGCCTGACGGTCTTCGAGAACGTGCGCTGCGCGGTGCTCTGGTCGCTGGGCTACCGCTACACCTTCTGGCGCAGCGCCGACAAGCTTGCCGATGCGAACGAGCATGCGCACGAGATCCTCGAGCGCATCGGCCTCGCGCATCGCGCCGAGGTGAGCGCGGGCATCCTCTCCTACGCCGAGCAGCGGGCGCTCGAGATCGGCGTCACCATCGCGGGCGGCGCCGACGTGATCCTGCTGGACGAGCCGACCGCGGGAATGAGCCGCACCGAGACGGAGCAGGCGGTGGCGCTCATCCGCCGCGTGACCGAAGGCCGCACGCTCCTCATCGTCGAGCACGACATGAGCGTGGTCTTCGGCCTCGCCGACCGCGTCTCGGTGCTGGTCTACGGCCGCATCGTCGCGAGCGGCACGCCGGACGAGATCCGCGCCGACACGAAGGTCCGCGAGGCCTACCTGGGAGCCGGCGCCCATGCTTGAGGTGCGCGACCTGCACGCTTTCTACGGCAAGAGCCACGTCCTGCACGGCGTTTCGCTCGACGTGCGCGACGGCGAGATCGTGAGCCTGCTGGGAAGGAACGGCGTCGGGCGCTCCACCACGGTGAAGGCGATCATGGGCCAGGTGCGCGTGCAGGGCGACGTGCGCTTCCGCGGCGAGAGCATCGCGGGGTTGAAGCCCCACGAGATCGCGCGCCGCGGCATCGGCTGCGTGCCGGAGGACCGCGCGGTGTTCCCCGACCTCACCGTGCGCGAGAATCTGGAGCTGGGCCGCAAGAAAGGGAGCGCGAAGGGCAAGGGCTTCACGTTCGACGACGCCTTCGAGCTCTTCGCGAGGCTTCGCGAGCGGGAGCACACCGCGGCCGGCGTGCTCTCGGGTGGGGAGCAGCAGATGCTGGCGCTTTGCCGCACACTCATGGGAAACCCCAGCCTTGTGCTCATCGACGAGCCCACGGAGGGGCTGGCGCCGCAGGTGGTCGAGCAGGTGGCGCGCTTCCTCGAGACGATCCGCGGCCGCGGCGTGTCGATCCTGCTGGTCGAGCAGAAGCTCGCCATCGCGCTCGAGATTTCGGAGCGCGCCTATGTCCTCGGGCATGGGCGCGTGGTCTTCGAAGGGACGCCCGCCGAGATCCTCTCGGCCGCGGCGGTACGCAAGGAATGGCTGGAGGTCTGATGGAAAAAACGACGGGCACGGCCCGGTACGAGACGCGCGGCGAGGTTGCCGTCATCACGCTCGACAACCCGCCGGTGAACGGCATGAGCCACGCGGTGCGCATCGCGATGCTGGCGGGCCTGGATCGCGCGCTTGCCGATCCGGGCGTGAAGGCGATCGTGCTCACGGGCGCGGGCAAGCAGTTCTCGGGCGGCGCCGACATCCGCGAGTTCAACACGCCGAAGATGCTCGCCGAGCCCACGCTTCGCTCGCTCATCACGGCGTTCGAGTCGAGCCCGAAGCCCGTGGTCGCGGCGCTGCACGGCAACGCCATGGGCGGGGGCCTCGAGTTGCCGTTGGGATGCCACTTCCGCGTGGCAGCCCCCGGCGCGCAGGTGGCCCTTCCCGAGGTGAAGCTGGGCCTGCTGCCCGGCGCCGGCGGAACGCAGCGGCTGCCACGCGCCGTGGGCCTCGAGATCGCGCTCAACATGATCGTCTCCGGCGCGCCCGTGCCCTCGGAGCAGCTCGCCAAGGCGGGACTCTTCGAGGAGATCATCCAGGGCGACCTGGTCGAGGGCGCGGTCGCCTTCGCGAACAAGGTGGTCGCGGAGAAGCGCGCGCTCCCGAAGCTTCGCGATCGCACGGTGAAGCACGACAATCCCGAGGCGTTCATCGCCTTCGCGAAGAACAGCGTGAACGCGGTGGTGAAGAACATGCCCGCGCCGCTCAAGTGCATCGAGGCCGTGGCGGCCTCGGTGGACCAGCCCTTCGACGAGGGCATCCGTATCGAGCGCGAGCTCTTCGTGGACCTGCTGAACGGACCCGAGTCCCGGGCGCTGCGGCATGCGTTCTTCGGCGAGCGCGCCGCCTGGAAGATTCCCGATGTGCCCGAGGACACGAAGCGGCGCACGGTCGCGAGCGTGGGTGTCATCGGCGCGGGCACCATGGGCGGCGGTATCGCGATGAACTTCCTCAACGCC
>DATBEA010000193.1:0-1802 GCA_036276215.1 Usitatibacter sp. | reverse complement strand
CTCGTCGCCCGACATCAGCACCACGGGAAGCGCCGGGTAGCGGCTGCGCAGGCGGTCCAGCGCGTCGAAATGGGTCACGCCCGGAAGCCTCAGGTCCAGCAGCACGAGGTCCAGGTCCGGATGGCGCTCGATCGTGTCGATGGCCTTCTCGAAGGTCGCGGCTTCGAACACTTCGGCCACGGCTTGCGCGTCGTCGGCCGCGAGCTTTTCCAGCACCGGGCGCATGCCTTCGCGAATCAGGTGGTGGTCGTCGACCAGCAGGACCTTCACGTGGCCTCGGCCGCCTGGCGGGCGCGCTCGCCCGTCTCGCCGCGGCTGCGCCGCACCGAGCCCAGCAGCGCGCGCAGCCGCGCGGGACGAAGCGGCTTGTGCAGCATGTGGAAGCCCGAAGCCTCGGCCGCGCGCAGCACCTCCGGCGCGATGTCTCCCGAGATCACGACTCCCACGGCGTCGGGAAAGCGCGCGCGCAGGCGGTTGATCGCTTCAAGTCCCGTGATGCCGGGCAACCGGTAGTCGGCCAGCACCACGTCGGGGGTGAAGCGCCGCTCGGCGACCTCGCTTTCGGCCGCGGCGGCCGACCCGGCCGCGACGACCTCGCAGCGCCAGCCCTCGAGGAGCGCGAGCATCGCCGCGCGGATGTCCTTCTCGTCTTCGATCACCACCACGCGAAGGCCGTCCAGGGAATCGGCGACCACCGAGCGCTCGGCGAGCACGACCCGGGCCGGGTCACCGTAGGGCACGCTCACGGAGAACACGGATCCGCGTCCAGGGCGCGAGCGCACCAGGATCGGCAGCTCGAGCAGGCGGCAGGTCCGCTCGACGATGGCAAGCCCCAGGCCCAGGCCCTGCTCGCGGTCGCGCTGCGGGTTCGCGAGCTGGTGGAACTCGTGGAAGATCGCCTTCTGGTCTTCCTTCGCGATGCCGATGCCCGTGTCCCAGACCTCGACCAGGACGCCGCCGGCGCGCCGCGACCAGCACGCCGCCCTCGCGGGTATAGCGAAGCGCGTTGTTCACGAGGTTCACGAGCACGCGGTAGAGCAGGATGGGGTCGGTCTCGATCACCGCCGGGCAGGCGCGCACGCGCAGGGTGAGATTCTTCTGCGCGGCGGCCTGGGCGAAGTTGCTTCGCAGGCGCCCGAGGGTTCGCGCCACGGGAAACACGCTCTTCGAGACCTTCACCGTGCCGGCGTCGAAGCGCGAGATGTCGAGGAGCTCGTTCATCAGCGCCGACATGGCGGTCACCGACGAGTCGATGCTCTCCACGATCCGCCGCGCGGCGGACTCTTGCACCCGCTCCTTGAGGCTCTCGACCAGGAGCACCATGGCCTGCATGGGCTGGCGCAGGTCGTGGCTCGCCGCCGCGAAAAAGCGCGTCTTGGCGCGGTTCGCCTCGGCGAGCGCCTCCTTCTGCGCGAGGAGGTCGGCGAGGAGGCGCGCGTTTTCCTGGCGCTTGGCGATCGAGTCGATCATCACCAGGTTCGAATGGCGCCCGACGATCGAGATGCCCGCGAGGAAGAGCGCGCCGAGCGCCGCGAGGACGTGGAAGGTCTCGTCGGCGTGCAGGCCGGCGACGGCGATCATCGGCAGCGTGGCGCAAAGCAGCCACGCGTAGTACGCGGGCTCGTATCGCGAAGGGTTGGCGGCGATGAACGTCGCGAAGATCGCGACGATGAAGAAGACGGTGAGCACGTTGCCCGGATTGCCCGGGGTGAGCTGCAGAGTCATCACGCCGAGCGCGCCCCAGGCGAGCCCGCCGGCGGCGTGCCCGAGCACCGCCGCGCGCATTCGCAGGACGAGCCCGC
>DATBEA010000192.1:0-8840 GCA_036276215.1 Usitatibacter sp. | reverse complement strand
CCAGATCCTCAACGCGGGAAGTGGTTGGCAGCCGATGCAGGTGGGCGACTTCAATGGCGATGGGCGCGCCGACATCGTGTGGCGGAACGCCGACGGGCGCATCGCGCTCTGGCTCATGAATGGCGGGGCGATGCAATCGGGCGGCGACATCCTTGCCGCGGCCAGCGGCTGGAGCGTCGCGAAGGCTGCCGACTTCGACGGCGACGGCAAGGTGGACCTGCTCTTCCAGCACACCGATGGGCGTGCCGCGATCTGGACGATGGACGGACTCACGCCCACGTCCACTACCCAGATCCTCAACGCGGGCAGCGGATGGACCGTCGCGGCCGTGAGCGACCTCGATGGCGACGGCCGCGCCGACATCGTCTGGCGCAATGCCGACGGCAGCTATGCGGCGTGGCTCATGTTCGGCGGGTCGATGGCGAGCGGAGCGGGCATCCTCGGGCCGGGCACCGGCTGGAACGTCGTACCCGTGCAATAGGCGGAAACAATTCACCGGTCTTCGCTGATAGACTCCCCTTCTTAGGAGGAGTTTCCCATGAGAGTGGCCGCAAGGGCGATCGCGATCGCCGGCAGCATCCTTTGCTTCGCGGTGTATGCCGCCCCCTTCACCCCCGGCAACCTGGTCATCTACCGCATAGGCGATGGCACCGCCACGCTGACCGCGAACGGCAACGCCGTGTTCCTCGACGAGTACACGGCTTCCGGGGGGCATGTGCAGTCGATCGCGATGCCGACTACGGCGAGCGGCGGCGACAGCCCGCTCGCCGCCAGTGGCACAGCGACCACCGATGGGCACCTGACTCGTTCCGCCGACGGAACCTGCCTGGCCGTTCCGGGCTATGGCCGGGTCGTCCCCACGCCGGGATCCTTCGGCAACCTCGTCTCGGGCACGACCGACGGCTCGCACGCGATCCCTCGCGTCGTGGGTTACGTCACCAGCGCCGGGACCGTGAGTGTCACGACGGCGCTGACCGACGCCGCGGTGGCCGACAACTTTCGAGGTGCGGCCACCGTCGATTGCTCGTCGTTCTGGGTTTCCGGCGGCACGGGCACCGAGGGCGGATTGCGCTATGCCTTGCGCGGCGCCACGACGTCGACGGATCTCAGCAACAGCTCCACCACCGCGCTGCCTTTCCGGGTGGCGCAGATCTTCGGCGGCCAGCTCTACGTTTCGACCGCCAACGCCTCTCCGAACAATACGGCGGCGCGCGGCGTTAGCCAGGTCGGAGCGGGACTGCCCACGTCGGCATCCCAAACGATCACGAAGCTTCCGGGATTCTCGAACACCAACTCCACCAGCCCGTACGGCTATTTCTTCGCCGATCTCGACGGCACCGTGCCCGGTGTGGACACGCTCTATGTCGCCGACGACGGCGCCGCGGCGGTCACCAAGTTCTCCCTGGTCGGCGGCACCTGGGTCTCGAATGGCGTGATCGGCGTCGATGCCGACGATTTCCGCAGCATCGTGGGCGTCGTGAACGGCACCTCGGTCACGCTGTACGCGGTGAAGGGCGGCAACAGGCTCGTGACCCTCACCGATTCTTCGGGATACAACGGCGCTTTCAGCGGCTCGTTCGCCGACCTCGCCACGCCAGTCGCCGCCGGCGCCAACCAGGCCTTCCGCGGCGTGGCACTTGCCCCGGTGCTTTCCGCGACGCCTGTCCAACAAACCGGCGGCACGGTTTCGCCCTCCACGGCGCAGGCCGTCGTTTCCGGCGGACAAGTCGATTTCACCGTGACACCGGACTCCGGGTTTGTCGCCCAGGATGCGGGAACATGTGGCGGATCGTTCATCTCCGACACTGTCTTCAGGACCGCCGCGGTTACCGCGAGCTGCATCGTGACGTTCAGTTTCGCAAGACCCGAGCCTCCAATGTTTGCCGTGACGTCGAGCGCCGGCTCCAACGGCACGATCTCCCCTCTTGGAACGCAAAACGTACAAGAAGGCGAAACGGCGGCGTTCACGGTGACTCCGGACTCGGGCTATGGCGCCGATGTCTCGGGCTCCTGCGGCGGGACCCTTTCGGGCACCACGTACACGACGAATCCCGTCACGGCGCCTTGCACGGTCGATGCGACGTTCTCTCCCCTGCCCTTCTATCCGGTCACGCCGAGCTCGAGCGCGCACGGCACCTTGAGCCCTTCGGACGCGCAATCGGTCCAGCAAGGACAATCGATCTCGTTCACCGTCACGCCCGATGAGGGCTACCACGGCGCGGTGAGGGGCACCTGCCCCGGCTCGTGGACCGACTCGACCACGTACACGGTGAACGCCGTGAGCGGGCCGTGCACCGTGCAGGCGACGTTCGCGACGAAGCTCGTGCTCTTCGTGGGCAACAGCTACACGTTCGGCCGCGCCGATCCGGTGATGAGCTACAACACCGCGAACGTGACCGACCTCACGTGGGCGATGTGGCTCGCGAATCCCACCGGCACCAACGATGACGAGCCTCACCCGTGGGGCGGCATCCCGGGCATCTTCAAGAAATTCGTCGACGAGGCCGGCCTCGACTGGGATGTGTCGATCTCCGCGCGCAACGCGGCGACATTGCGGGGCCATTACCTCAACTCGAATCCCGCGGGCTGGGACCTGCGCGGCAACGTCGCCACGCAGCCCTACACGACGGTCGTGCTCCAGGACCAGAGCGATGAGCCGCTGCCCTCCGGGCGCGGGGCCAACGCGAACCTCGCGTATTTCGACGCATACGTCGGCAAGCTCGTGCAGTGGGCGCACGTGGGCGCGGCGGAGACGTACACCGAATCGCAGCTCTTCGGCTCGAATGCCAGCTGCCAGGCGCAGACCGGCGCCTCGTCCGACGCGTGCGACACGGTGCGGGTCATCTCGCCCGCCAACGTGAACGCCAATCCCGCGGCGGACATCTACCTCTATGCGACGTGGGCACGCCCGGACATGATCGCCCCCAACGGCACCACCGGCCCGTACTACACCGCGGCCGAGGGGCTCGAGGCGATGACGGCGGACCTGCAGGGCGCCTACGTCGGCGCCGCGCAGCAGCAAGCCGGCCAGGTGAAGGCCGTGAGCCCCGTCGGCAACGCGTTCCTCATCGCCGTGCAGCAGGGCTTCGCGATGCGCGATCCCTATGCGCCGGAGGCGGACAAGCTCGACCTCTGGTACACGGACTTCTTCCACCCGAGCAAGTACGGCTCGTACCTGAGCGCGCTCGTGCAGTTCGCGATGATGACCGGGATCGACCCGATGGCACTGGGCGATGGCGAGCAGGCCGCCGCGGACCTGGGCATCGAATCCGGGGATGCGACGGACCTGCAGCTCATCGCGCACCTTGCGGTCGTGCCGCCGGCGCCCAGCATCCACCAGCTGTCCGCGGGGAACCAATCGATCACGGCACAGATCGATGCGCCCGACACCTTCGGACTTCCGCTTACGTTCTATCGCCTCACGTGCGATGGGCAAGTCGTCCAGGGCACGGGCCCGACCCTCACGCTGAGCGGAGTGACCAACGGCGTGACGGAGACGTGCACGGTGGCGGTGCGCAACGGCGTGGGATACAGCAATGAATCGGCACCCGAGACGATCACGCCGTCCGCCGTCACGATCGTCGACGACTTCGACGGCAACGGCCACTCCGACATCGCCTTCCAGAACGACGATGGCCGCGTGAACCTGTGGCTCATGGATGGCGCGTCCCACACCGGCGGCGGACCGATCCTCGGTCCCGGCACGGGCTGGTCCGTGGCGCGCATCGCCGACCTCGATGGCGACGGGAAGATGGACATCGTCTGGCAGAACGCGGACGGCCGCATCGCCGCGTGGACCATGAACGGCGCCGCAGCAACGTCGACCTCCGAGATCGTCGCTGCCGGGCCGTGGAGCGTGGCCGCCGTGGCGGACCTCGATACCGACCACAAGGCCGACATCGTCTTCCGCAACACCGACGGAAGCTACGCGGCGTACCTCATGAACGGAACGTCGGTCACCTCGGGAACGACGATACTTCCCGCGGGAACGGGCTGGACGCTCGCGGGAGCCGCCCTGAACACGCTCGTGTGGCAGCACACCGACGGACGGGTCGCGGTCTGGAGGATGGACGGGCTTGCCATCAACGACTCGCGGGAAGTGCTGGGAGCCGGCACCGGCTGGACGGTGAGCCTCGTCGCCTCCGACGGCATTTTCACGAAGATCTTCTTCCACCACACCGATGGGCGCGTCGCCCTCTGGGATGTCTGGGGGACGGTCATCAGCGACCGCGCCGAGCTGATCGGCCCCGGCACCGGGTGGAACGTGACCGGGACCGGCGACTTCGACGGCGATGGCCATGCGGACCTGCTCTGGACCAACGACGACGGCCGCGTGGCGATCTGGCTCACCGATGGCGACTCGATCCTTGCCACCTCGGAAATCCTGCCCGGTGGTACGGGCTGGTCGGTACGGCGCGTGGACGACCTCGATGGCGACGGCAAGTCCGACCTGGTGTGGCAGCACACCGATGGATCCGTGGCCGTGTGGCTCATGAACGGAACGTCGATGGCCTCCGGTGTCACATTGCTCGGGCCGGGCGGTGGGTGGCACGTGCAACCGCAACCCGGAAGCGTGCCCTAGCGCGCCCTCGCGAAGACGCAGTGCACGCCCAGGTGGCCGCCGTCGCCCGTGGGCAGGACGATCACCGGATGGCCTGAATATCGCGTGACCAGCGCGAAGAAGTGGTTCAGGTCGTAGTCGTACATGTGGATCGTGCCTTCCGGCGGCGTCCAGTCGCTCTCCACGAGATCCGTGAGGCTCGCCCCGTCGCGCCGGTAGAACTGGGCCACCGGCGCCTCGTGCTGCATCAGGGAGCGGGCCTTCGCGTAGGTCACGTGGATCGAGGCCACGCCGCCCACGCGCACCCGCTCGATGAGCCTGCGGATGAGGCGCAGGCCGCGCTCCGGCGGGATGTGCTGCAGCACGATGAACGCGTTCACGAAGTCGAACTCGCCCTGCGCGAGCTTGAGCTCGTCGTCGCCCAGCACCAGCCTCACGTTCTTGACGCCCGCCTCCTTGGCGTTCTTGCGGCAGAGCTCGAGCATCTGCGGGGCGATGTCCACGCCCACGGCCTGCTCGCTGTGGCGGGCGAGCGGAATGAGGAGGCGCCCCACTCCGCAGCCGAAATCGAGCACGCGCCCGAGGTGAAGCTCGGGATCCAGGTGCATTCGCGCGAGGCCGAGGACGTCACCCACGAACTTCTCGCCCGTCGCCATGAACTCGGCGACGCGCGCCTTGGACATCTTGTCCTTGTGGTAGCGGTCCTGGCTCAGCACGCCCCAGAACGGGTCGCGCTCGGCGATGCGCGCCCAGTCCTTGTCGGTGTCGCGTTTCTTCACGCGCCCGCCAATCCGGCCAGGAGGCGCCCGGCCTCGCGCCCGACCACTCGCGCGTCGAGGCGCTCGCGCACCGAAGCGCGCGCGCGGCGGCCCAACGCTTCACGCCGATCGCGCTCCTTCAGCGAGCGCAGCAACGACGCGGCCGCCTCCAGGTCGGGATCCGCCCAGCGGCTTCCCGCGGGATACGCGCCGTGGGCGCGGTCGGTCTCCACGACGCGGTAGGGCACGAGAACGCTGTTCGCTTCGTCCATGAACTCCATGTTGCCCGAATAACCGGTCGCGATGACCGCAAGGCCCATCCCCATGGCTTCCGCGCAGGTAAGGCCGAACCCCTCGGCGCGGTGCAGCGACGCGTAGGCATCGAGGGAGCGCATGAAGGAATGCGCTTCCGTGCGATCGAGCGTGCCCTCCACGAAGAGGATGCGCTCCGACGCGGCGCAGGCGCGCAGCTTGTCGTAGCCGTAGGAACCCGTCGGACGCCCGTTCACCCGCAGGACGAGCCAGCAATTGTCGTCGGCGCGGAAAGCAGCCCGGAACGCATTCACCAGGCCGGAGACGTTCTTTCGCTCGAGCACGCTCAGGGGATCGAACACGAAGCCGAAGAGCGTGCCGTCCTTCGGCAGGCGAAAGCGGCGGCGATCGTCCGCTGCCGCATCGAGCGCGCCGAAATCGAGCACGTGGGGCAGCACGCGAACGGGGATGTCCACCGACTTCGCGATCGCCTCGGCCGAATATCGCGAAGGCGTCCAGATCTCGTCCAGGCCGCGGCTCGCGCGCGCGAAACGCCGCGGCATCTCCTCGGTCTCCCACACCCAATAGGCGGCCTTGCGCCGCCCGGCGAAGTGCGCGGGAAGGAACGCCGCGGCCTGCTCGATCGCATCGGCGTTCGCGACCACGATCGAGGCGTCGACGCCGGCATGGGGCCATCCGAAGATCGCCGGTTGGGAGGGCAGCACCGCGGATTGCGAGAGCGGGTGGGGCAGCGACATTTCGCCCACCGCGGCATTCGCGTGCGCGAGCGTGGCCCGGAGGCTTCGCGCCGACTCGCCCATCCCGCTCGGCGCGTCGAAGTATCCCGCCACGTTGACCCGCACCGCGTCCCCGCGGCAGGCGACGCCTTCGCGGGCACGGCGGTCGAACTCGAAAGCCTCCCGCGGCTCGAGGCTCGAGAGAGCGCGCTGGGTTGCCTCCTCCTCCAGCGCGGAAATGCCCGCAACCAGGTCGGGCGGATCGATTCCGGTCTCCGAGACGATCACGCGGGTCGCGGTGCGCGGGTCCAGCGGGCTCGCCACCTCGCGCAGGCGTTCGGCCAGGCGGCCCAGGGAGACCTCGGGCCCCGGCGGCGAGCCGCGATGCGAATAGAGCAGGCGCATCTTCTCGATGAGGCTGGCGGAATCGCGCACGAACTCCTCGAAGAGCGAGACCTGCGCGAGCTCGAGACCGAGCTCGTAGCGGCTGTCGCGAAGCCACGATGCGAACGCGCCATCGGGGAACGGGAAACGCGCTTGCAGGTCGCCGCGCAGGAAGTAGAGGTTCAGGATGCGCGTGACCGCGGGCACGGCGCGAGCCAGGGCCTGCGCATGCCGCGCGTCCAGGCGCAGCTGGCGGCCGGCGCTGCCCGAGACCCACCGGCCCAACGCCGCCAGCGCCGCGCCATCGGTCCAGCGATCCTCGTGGCGCGCGAGGATGTCGCCGCGGCCGGCATCGCGAAGCTTGCCGAAAAGGTCGGCCACCGGGTCGTCGATCGCCGCATCGTTCTCGTAGGCGAGCAGGTCGGCGAGCACGTATTCGCGAACGCCGCTCGTGCGAATCCACTCGCGGAACCCCTGGTCGCGCGAATCGTGCAGCGCCGCGGGATAGGCCTGCACGACATCGCCGCGGCGCGCCAGCAGGAAATGGAAGAGGACCCCCACGCCCGGGCACTGCGGCATGACGTTGCGCGACATGAGCCAGCGGCAGAACGCTTCGGGGTCCGAAACCGGGCAAGGCGTGGGGACCCCGGCGTGGGCGGCCCACTGCATGGCGTCGCGCACGAGCTCCAGCGGGATGCGAACCCCGTTGGCCAATCTCGCGAACGCGTAGGGAAAGCGGCTCGAAGCCTCGTAGCCGTTGGCGATCAACGCGGCGGCATAGGCGTCGGTGAGGCTGCGCAGGAGCGGCATGTCGCGCAGCTCGTGGCGGTCCTGGTGCTTGGAAAGGCTCGCGGGGAGGAAGGGAACGTACCCCGAGAAATGGAAGAAGGCGAGCGGCGCGCCCCCCACGGTCCACTTGCCCTCCTCGCGGGCGAGCGGCCGCTCGTGCAGGTTCCAGTAGGCCGCGTTGCACCCCGGATCGTGGACGATGCGATGGTCGGGAAAGAAACCCGGGACGAGGTCGATCCATTTCTGGTCGACGAAGAGCCCGCGAGGGATGTCGACCACGCAATCCCGGTAGAGCTTCGACGACCACCACTCGAGCATGCGGCGCGAGGATTCGCCGCGCTTCAACCCGATGAAGCCCAGGTTGTACGTGCCGCTCTGGAGGATGGTGAGGTCCGAGGGCATGCGCTCGTCCCCGTAGGGGCGAAGGATATGGGGCAGGAGGACGATCGAGGCGTCCTCGAGGGCGGCGCGCACGGACGCGAGCGGCGAGAAGACCTGGATGTCGGGGTCGAGGTAGACGATCGTCTCGTAGCCGCGCCGCTCGAGGAGCTCGCCCAGGACGAACGGCTTCACGGCCGTGTTGAGCTCCATGATCGTGTAGCGGTAGATGAAGCGCGCGAGGTCGGGGATCGCGAAGTTCGCGATCTCGATCACCTCCGCGCCGCAGGCGAGCCGGGCAGGCACGAGCCCGTCGGCCTTGTCCACCAGCACGAGGATGAAGTCGTGGTCCGGATGCGCCTGGAGGTAGCTTTCCGCGAGCGTCGTCGCGTACGCGAGGTAGTTCTTCGACGCGATGGTGACGGCGGCGTGGCGGCCCGTCATGCGGTGGGTGAATGCGGCGCGCCCGCGAAGGCGGGCGGCAACGTGATGAGGCGTGCCGAGATATCCGCGGCGCTGCGCGGCGCGCCCTCCTCGCGCATCGGGTCATCGCCGAAGGCGGCGCTCGCCGATGAAGGGTCGGCCGCCTCGCGCGCGGCACGGCTGCCGGCGCGTCGCGCCTCCTTCGCCGCGGGCGAATGCGATTCGAGCCCCGCCAGTTGGGCGATCACCGGCCCCAGCAGCGGAAGGCGTGCCCAGGCGTCGCGCGCGATCGCGCGGTCGATCGACGCCAGGAGCGCCGCGTCGCCCGCGTTCCCACGCTCGCGCGCCTCCGCCGAAGCGCGCAGCACGCGAAGCACGTCGATCCTGGGCTTTCCCGCGCGAAGCCATTCCGCGTAGTGATGGGCGCCGTCCTCGTCGGCCTCGCGCCCGAGCACCACGCGATAGGCGGCGCGGACGAATTCGTGGTCCTCGAGCAAAAAGAGCGCCGCGAGCGAGGAAGGCGCGGCGCCGCGCCCGCGCGAGCGTTCGAGCACGAAC
>DATBEA010000191.1:0-5526 GCA_036276215.1 Usitatibacter sp. | reverse complement strand
CAGGAGGAATTGCAGACCACGAACCAGGAGCTGCAGGAGAAGGCGCGGCTGCTGGCCCACCAGAACCAGGAGGTGGAGCGCAAGAACGCCGAGGTGGAGCAGGCGCGCCAGGCGCTGGAAGAGAAGGCCCGGCAGCTCGCCCTCACGTCGAAGTACAAGTCCGAGTTCCTCGCGAACATGTCGCACGAGCTGCGCACGCCGTTGAACTCGCTGCTCATCCTCTCCGACCAGCTCTCGGGCAACTCCGAGGGCAACCTCACCTCGAAGCAGGTGGAGTTCGCGCGCACGATCCACTCGTCGGGCAACGACCTGCTCATGCTGATCAACGACATCCTCGACCTCTCGAAGATCGAGTCGGGAACGGACGCGGTCGACGTGGGCGAGGTGCGCCTGGACGAGCTGCAGCGCTTCGTGGAGCGCACCTTCCGCCACGTGGCCGAGACCAAGGGCCTGTCGTTCGACATCCGCATGGACCCGCACCTGTCCAAGTCGATCTCGACCGACGCCAAGCGCCTCCAGCAGATCCTGCGCAACCTGCTCTCGAACGCGTTCAAGTTCACGCACTCGGGCGAGGTGAACCTCATCATCCGCCCGGCCACCGCCGGATGGAGCGCCGACAACGAGGACCTGAACCGCGCCACCGACGTGCTCGAGTTCTCGGTGAGCGACACCGGCATCGGGATCCCCACGGACAAGCAGCAGATCATCTTCGAGGCGTTCCAGCAGGCCGACGGCTCGACCAGCCGCAAGTACGGCGGCACGGGCCTGGGCCTTGCGATCTCCCGCGAGCTCTCGAGGCTGCTGCGTGGCGAGATCCGCCTCGTGAGCGCGCCGCAGAAGGGCAGCGTCTTCTCGCTCTACCTGCCGCAGATGTTCCCGCCCACCCGCCAGGTGCGCAAGACCACGGACGCCGCGGCGGTGGCGAGCGCCGCCATCGAGGCCGCCCGGGTCGCCGCCGAGCGCCGCGCGGTGTCGATGGAGGACACCAACACGTTTGCCGGTGTCGAGCCCCAGCCGGTGCCCGCCTTCCTGGTGAACGAGGCGAACGACGACCGCGACTCGGTGCACGCCGGCGACAAGTGCGTGCTCATCGTCGAGAACGACCTCACCTTCGCGCGCGTGCTGCTGGAGTCTGCGCGCGAGCAGGGGTTCAAGGGCATCGTCACGTCGCACGGCACGGCCGCGCTCACCATCGTGAACGAGATCGTGCCCTCGGCGATCCTGCTCGACATCTTCCTGCCCGACATCGAGGGCTGGAGGGTGCTCTCGCGGCTGAAGAACGACCTCGCGACGCGCCACATCCCGGTGCACGTGATCTCGACCGAGGAGGCGCGCGAGCGCGCGCTGCAATCGGGGGCGCGGCGCTTCATCGCCAAGCCCATCCAGAGCCGCAAGGCCGTGGACGACGTGATCAGCGACGTGAAGCGCTACGCCTCGCAGGAGCCGCGGCGCCTGCTGGTGGTCGAGCCCGACCCCGGCAAGCTTTCGGCGCTGCGCGAGTACCTGGGCGGGCTGGAGAACGTCGAGCTGCTGGTGGCGAGCGAAGGGGCCGAGGCGGCCGCGTTGCTTCGCGACGGCGGCCTCGATTGCGCCGTGGTCAATCCCGACACGCCCAACCTCGCGCTGCCGGAGCTCATGAACGAGCTGCGCGAGACCGGCGGGAGCATTCCCACCGTGATCGCGTTCGGCCGGCGCACCGCCGCATCGCTGGGCGCCGCGAGCGTGGCCTCGCTCGAGCGCATTCCGGGCGTGCACGAGGTGCATTCCATGGAACGCCTGCTCGACGAGGTGGTGCGCGCCCTGCACGTGGACATGAACCACGTGAAGGACCAGCAACGCAAGGTCCTGGACGACATCCACCGCTCCACGCAGGCGCTCGCGGGCCGGCGCATCCTCATCGTCGACGACGATATCCGCAACATCTTCGCGCTCTCGTCGGTCCTCGAGGACTATGGCGTGGACATCCGCACCGCGGACAACGGACGCGAAGCCATCGCGCTCGCGCACAAGGGCGACCTGGACGCGATCCTGATGGACATCATGATGCCGGAGATGGACGGGCTCGAGACCATGAGGGAGATCCGCAAGATCGCAGGGTGCAAGGACCTTCCCATCGTCGCGGTGACCGCCAAGGCGATGAAGGGCGACCGCGAACGATGCATCGAAGCCGGGGCCTGGGACTACCTGTCCAAGCCCGTCGACCGCGAGCAGCTGATCGGCGTGCTGAAGGCCTGGCTGCAACGCTGAACGAAAGGCAAGACATGGCAGCGCAGATTCCCGTGAAGTCTCCCGGAGAGGAAGCCGGCCTGACGGCGGCCGAGCGGTCGAACATCCTCATCGTCGACGACCGCCTCGACAAGCGGGTCGTCTTCCGCACGATCCTGGAGGAGCTCGACCAGAACATCATCACGGCGTCCTCGGGCGAGGAGGCCCTGCGCTGGCTGCTCGACAACGACTGCGCGGTGATCCTGCTCGACGTGAACATGCCGGGCATGGACGGCCTGGAGACCGCGGAGCTGATCCGCGCGCGGCGCAAGTCCGCGCACACGCCGATCATCTTCATCACGGCCTTCGCCGACGAGATGCACACCGCGCGCGGCTACTCGCTGGGCGCGGTGGACTACATCCTCTCCCCGGTGGTGCCCAACATCCTGCGAAGCAAGGTGAAGGCGCTGGTGCAGCTGCACCGGCTGAACGCGGAGCTGAAGAAGCGAAGCGACGAGCGGGTGGCGCTCGCGAAGGAGCAGGTCGCCCGCAGCATCGCCGAGGATTCGCAGCGCCGCGCGAGCTTCCTCGCGGAAGCGACGCAGGTGATGTCGAGCTCCCTCGACGTGGATCCGATCCTCTCGGGCGTGACCAAGCTGCTCGTGCCGTTCCTCGCCGACCACGCCGCCGTGGTGCTCCTGAACGAGGATGGCTCGATGCGCGCGAAAAGCGCCGCGAGCGCGACCGGCTGGGAAGCCTGGCTGGGCGAACGCCGCGAGGCCTTCGAGAGCCTGCTCGCCGAATGCCAGGCGAGCGCCGTCACCACGGGCACGAACCGCACTTGCGAGCGCGTCGGTCCTCCGGGCGATAGCGCCGAGGCGGGCGAAGCGCATGCCTTCGCGCTCGTCACGCGCGGGCAGGCCCGCGGGGCGCTGCTGCTGGGCATGGGACCGTCCGGCCGCCGGCTCGCGCCCGCGGACCTGGCGCTCGCCGACAGCCTCGCCAGCCGTGCGGCGAGTGCCCTCGACAACTGCCTGCTCTATGAGGAGATCCAGAAGGCCGACCAGCGCAAGAACGAGTTCCTCGCCACGCTTTCGCACGAGCTGCGCAATCCGCTGGCACCCATGCGCTCGGCGCTGCACTTGCTGCGCTCGAATTCGGTGGAACCCGGGAAGGCCCAGGCGCTGCTGGAGACCATGGACCGCCAGGTCGGGCAGATGACGCGCCTGGTGGAAGACCTCCTCGACATCTCGCGCATCACGCGTGGGGCGATCGAGCTTCGCCGCGAGCCGCTTGAGCTCAACGCCGAGGTCCGCAATGCCCTCGAGTCGTGCCACGGCGCGATCGAGAACGGCCGCCACGAGACGGTCGTGAACCTGGCGCAACAGCCGGTGCACGTCGAGGCCGACCGCGTGCGCCTGCAGCAGATCCTGGAGAACGTGATCCTCAACGCGGCCAAGTACACCGAGCCCGGCGGGCGCATCGAGGTCACCGCCTCGGTCGAGGGCGACGATGCGGTCGTTCGCATTTCCGACAACGGCATCGGCATTCCCTCCGAGCGCCTCGCGCACGTCTGGGACCTCTTCGTGCAGGTGGACGAATCGCCGGACCGAATCCGCAAGGGCCTGGGCATCGGGCTCGCGCTGGTGAAGGACCTCGTTCGCCGCCATGGCGGCAGCGTCGAGGCGACGAGCGGGGGGCTGGGCAAGGGCAGCACGTTCACCATCCGCCTGCCCCGTGCCGCGGTGAAGCCCGCGGAGCCCGCCGCGCAACCGCAGAAGGCCGCGGCCGCTCCCGGCAAGCGCGTGCTGATCGTGGACGACAACGTCGATGCGGCCGAGACGCTCGCGATGATGCTCGAGCTCCTCGGCCAGCAGACCCGCCAGGCCCACGAGGGCGTGGGCGCGATCAAGGCCGCGCAGGAATACCAGCCCGAGCTCATCTTCATGGACATCGGGCTGCCCGGCCTTTCCGGGCACGAGGTGGCGAGCCGGCTGCGCCGCGAGCTGGGCATGACGCAGACCTTCATCGTGGCGCTCTCCGGCTACGGCACCGACGAGGACCGCCGCAAGTCGATGTACGCCGGGTTCGATTCCCACCTCGTGAAGCCGCTGGATCCATCGACCCTGCCCGACATCCTCGCGATGGCCGAGCGGGGGCGGGAGCGCCCCGTGGGTGCTATCATTTCTCCCTGACGATGCGGCGCGAAAGGGCCCCGGTTATGAGACCGCCAACTACGACGTTCGACGAAGGACACCGGTAGGACGGCCCGCTCGCCCATGCATCAGATGAAAAAGCGCGGCTCGTCCGCGCTTTTTTATTTGTCATCCCCTTGAAGAAGGGGACCCAACCAAGGGTCGCAAGACATGGTCTCCATCACCCTCCCGGACAATTCCGTCCGCCAGTTCGATAACCCGGTCACGGTCGGCGAGGTCGCGGCCTCGATCGGCCCCGGGCTCGCCAAGGCCGCGCTCGGCGGCAAGGTCGACGGCAAGCTCGTCGACACGAGCCATCGAATCGCCTCGGACGCGAGGCTCGCGATCGTCACCGACCGCGACCCCGAGGGCCTCGAGCTCATCCGCCACTCGACCGCGCACCTGCTCGCCTACGCGGTGAAGGAGCTCTTTCCCGAGGCACAGGTGACCATCGGCCCGGTGATCGACAACGGCTTCTACTACGACTTCTCGTACAAGCGCCCCTTCACGCCCGAGGACCTCGCGGCGATCGAGAAGCGCATGGGCGAGCTCGCGAAGAAGGACCTTCCCGTCGTGCGCGAGGAGTGGAAGCGCGACGACGCGGTGAAGTTCTTCAACGGCATCGGCGAGAAGTACAAGGCCGAGATCATCGCCTCGATCCCGTCCGAGCAAGGCATCAGCCTCTATCGCGAGGGAGATTTCATCGACCTTTGCCGCGGCCCCCACGTGCCCTCGACCGGCAAGCTCAAGGTCTTCAAGCTGATGAAGGTCGCGGGCGCGTACTGGCGCGGCGACTCGAAGAACGAGATGCTCCAGCGCATCTACGGCACGGCGTGGGCGAAGAAGGAAGAGCAGGAGGCCTACCTCACGATGCTCGAGGAGGCCGAGAAGCGCGACCATCGCAAGATCGGGACCCAGCTCGACCTCTTCCATTTGCAGGACGAGGCCCCGGGGATGGTGTTCTGGCACCCGAAGGGCTGGCAGCTCTGGCAGCAGGTCGAGCAGTACATGCGCCGCGTCTACCGCGACAACGGCTACCAGGAGGTGCGCGCGCCGCAGATCCTCGACCGCTCGCTCTGGGAGCGCTCCGGCCACTGGGAGAACTACAAGGACAACATGTTCACCA